>JAIEQO010000191.1 GCA_019747655.1 Gemmataceae bacterium
CGCCCGGCCCGCGACCGGTCCGGGCTGTGGCTGGTCGTCGGCGGGCTGGCGTCCGGGCTGCTGTGCCTGTTCCTGGTGAAGGGGCTGTTCAAGCGGTCGCGGGCCGGCGGCGGGGCCCGGGTGGAGGTGACGGAGGCCGACCAGCCGGCCCTCTTCGCCTTCCTCCGCCGGCTCTGCAAGGACACCAACGCCCCGTTCCCCCACCGGGTTTACCTGGTCCCGGACGTGAACGCCGCGGTCGCCTTCGACGAGTCGTTCCTGAACCTCGTCTTCCCGTCCCGCAAGAACCTGATCGTCGGGCTCGGGCTGGTCAACCGGCTCGACCTGGCCGAGTTCAAGGCGGTGCTGGCCCACGAGTTCGGCCACTTCTCCCAGAACAGCATGCGGCTGGGCAGCTACGTCTACTCGGCCAACCGGATCGTCGGGGACGTGGTGTACGGGCGGGACTGGCTGGACGACTTCGTGGGCGTGCTGCGGCGGACCGACATCCGCATCGCCGTCTTCGCCTGGGGGTTCTCGGGCGGGCTGTGGGTGCTGCGGAAGGGGCTGGAGCGGCTGTTCAAGCTGACCAACTTCGCCAACAGCTCGCTCTCCCGGCAGATGGAGTACAACGCCGACTTGGTGGCCGTCAGCGTGACCGGCAGCGACCCGCTGGTGACCGCCCTGGCCCGGCTCGACTTCGCCGGCGAGACCCTCGGCCAAGCCTGGGGCGACCTGCGGGCGGCGGCCGACCACAAGCGGTACTCCCGCGACCTGTACTACCACCAGACGAAGGCCGCCGGGTACCTCCGGGCCCGGCGGAACGACCCGGCCCTGGGCGAGGTCCCGCCGCTGCCCGACGACCCCGGCGAAACGATCAAGGTGTTCAAGCCGGAGGACACCGGGGTGCCGGCCATGTGGGCCACCCACCCGGCCAACCACCTGCGGGAGGAGAACGCCAAAAGCCGGTACGTCCGCGGCCCGGCCGACCCCCGCCCGGCGTGGGTCCTGTTCGCCGACCCGGACCGGGTCCGGGAGGCGGTCACCCGGAAGGTGTACGAGACGGCCGAGCTGCACCCCCCCGCCGGGCTGGAGGACCCGGCCGAGGTCCAGGCGTTCATCGACGCCGAGCACGCCGGGACGACCTACGACGCCAAGTACCACGGGCTGTACGAGAACCGGTACGTCCGGCCCGGGGAGCCGGCCGAGCTGTTCGCCGCCGACGACCCCGAGTTCGCCGACCCGGGGCGGCTGGCCGAGGTCCACGCCCGGCTGTACGACCCGGACGAGCTGAAGGAGCGGATGGACGGCCACCGGGCCCGGCAGGAGGAGGCCGGCAAGCTGGCCGGGATCGCCGGCGGCGGGGCGGTCCCGACCGGCGGCGGGTTCGACCACCGGGGGAGCCGGTACAAGCCGGCCGACGCCCCCCGGCTGCTCGGGCGGGTGCGGGAGGAGATCGACAAGGACTTCGAGTGGATGCACCACCACGACCGGCGGGCGGTCCGGGCCCACCGGGCGATGGCCGGCCAGCTCGGGGAGGCCGACCGGCGGGAGCTGGACGACCGCTACCGGTTCCACCTGGCCGCCCAGGACGTCCACGGCAAGCTGGCCGGCTGGCGGAACCACGCGAACGAGGTGCTGGGGGCGATCGCCGGCCAGCGTCAGGTCGAGTCGAACCAGTTCCAGGAAGCCCTGGGGGCCCTGCGGGGGGCCCGGGAGGCCCTGCGGGAGCAGTTGGAGGCGGCCGACGGCCTGGCCCTGCCGGAGCTGACCAACATGCCGGCCGGAAGCCGGCTGGGCGACTACCTGCTGCCCGGGGAGCTGGTGCGGAACCTGCCGGCGTCGGCCACCAGCCTGGACGGGAAGTGGATCGGGGAGCTGTTCAACCAGTACGGCGAGGTGTTGGACCGGCTGGCCCGGGTGCTGTTCAAGAGCCTGGGGGCGATCCTGGCCTTACAGGAGCGGGTCGCCGCCCGGTGGACGGCGGCCCGGGACCCGGCCGTGGCCACCACCCCGGCGGCGGACGCCGGCGGCCCGGAAAGCCCGCCGACCTGACCCCGGTTGGGAAAAATTCCGCCGCCCGGTGTCCGGTCCGCCGGGGTGGTCCCGACTCCTTGGCGTCGGGGGTGACTGACACCCCCAACCGCCAACCGGAGCCGACCATGTCCGCCCTCACCCGCACCCTGAAGTCCTGGCTCAAGCCGGCCGCCCCCGCCGCCCGCACGGCCCGGCTCGGGATGGAGCCGCTGGAGGACCGGGAGGTGTTGTCCGCCGTCCTGGCCGACGGCCTGCTGACGATCAAGGGGACGACCGGGGACGACGTGATCCGGGTGTCCCAGTCCGGGGACACCCTCCGGGTGGAGGAGCGGCTGGCCGGCCGGGCGGCGACCACCTCGACCTTCTCGGCCGCCCGGGTGTCAAAGGTCCTGGCATACGGGTACGAGGGGAAGGACTCGATCTCCCTGCACGGGGTGAACGAGGCGGCCGAGCTGCGGGGCGGGCCGGGGAACGACTCGCTCTACGGCGGGCTCCGGGGCGACACCATCTACGGCCAGGGGGGCCACGACCAGGTCTACGGGAACGAGGGGAGCGACACCCTGAACGGCGGGCTCGGGAACGACAGCCTGTTCGGGTACACCGGGAACGACGTCCTGCCCGGCGGGGACGGGGCGGACGCCCTCCGGGGCGGGGACGGGAACGACTACCTCAACGGCGGGGCCGGGAGCGACACCGTCACCGGCGGCCTCGGGACCGACACCTTCCGCCGCAGCCTGTTCATCCCCGGCCCGGGGTTCAGCCTGGGCCAGCAGCCGGTCGAGAAGGACCGGGAGGACGAGAAGGCCGACATCCCGATCGAGGTCACCGGGTCGTTCCTGACCGAGGAGCGGACCTCGTCGTCCCGGGACGGCCAGTGGCACGTCAACCAGGACGGGAGCCCGACGTGCAGCTTCCTGGCCGCCCTGGCGGCCTACGCCGAGCGGACCGGGGCGAACAACGACCTGGTCCAGAAGATCAAGTACGACGCGGCGGCCGACAAGTACGGGGTCCGGCTGTACGTCGGCGGGCAGTGGAAGACCGTGTGGGTCAACGGCGACTGGACCGAGGGCCGGGACCCGGGCGGCCGGCTGTGGGTCACCCTGTACCAGAAGGCGTACCTCCAGGCGTGGAACGTCCAGACCCGGGACGCCGACGGCCGGCTGCTGGCCGGGGGGAGCTGGTCGAGCCCGAGGGGTCCGGGTGGATGAACGCCGGCAACGCCCTGGACGCCCTGACCCCCGGGACCTCCCGGTGGACGGCGATCGGGTCGGCCGCCCACGCCACCGTCCGCAGTCAGGTGCTCAGCCCGGCCACCCACGGGATGGTGGCCACCAGCAAGAACTCCGGGACGGCCAACGGGGTGGTGGCCGACCACGCCTACATGGTCTACGACGCCTTCACCGAGGGCGGGGTGCAGAAGGTCCGGCTGTACAACCCGTGGGCGACGGACTCGGCCGGCGGGGCCCTGGACGCCAAGAACGACGGGCTCGTCACCCTGACCTGGGCCCAGTTCAAGGCGAACTTCACCGGGTACTACCGGAACTCGTGACCCCGGGGCCGCCCGGGCGGAACCCCGGCCGGGGTTCCGCCCGGTGCGGCTCGACGCCGGCCCGCCCGTCTGGTTTAATCAGCCGTCCGACCCCGCAGGGAGCCCGCCCATGCACGACGCCCCGCCCGACCCCCGCCCGGACGACGACCACGACCTGACCACCTTCCTCCGGAAGGTGGCCGGCGGCGACACGGCCGCCCGGGACGAGCTGTTCGCCCGGGCCCAGGCCCGGCTCGAACAGCTGGCCCACCGGATGCTCCGGCGGAACCCGGCCGTCGCCCGGTGGGCGGACACCGGGGACGTCCTCCAGAACGCCTCGCTGCGGCTCTTGCGGGCCCTGGAGAAGCACCCGGTGGCCGACACCCGCGGGTTCTTCAACCTGTCGGCCCACGTCATCCGGCTGGAGCTGATCGACCTGGCCCGGCACTTCCACGGCCCGGAGGGGGTCGGCAGGCACCACGACAGCCTGCCCCCCCGGGCGGACGGCCCCCAGGCCCCCGACACCCCCGCCGGGGAACCCGACGTGGCCGAGCTGGACCGGTGGGCGGCCCTGCACAAGGCCGTCGAGGACCTCCCGGCCGAGGACCGGGAGGTGTTCGGGCTGACGTTCTACCACAAGTGGAGCCAGGAGCAGATCGCCGAGCTGTTCGGGGTCGACGAGCGGACCGTCCGGCGGCGGTTCCGGCGGGCCGCCGAGGCCCTCAACCGGGCCCTCGGCGGGCAGTTCCCCGGCGGCTGATTGACGTGTCCGGGGCCGTCGTGCGGGGCGTGCCGGCCTGACCGCCGGCCGGGGGATTCGACGGTTTTTAGGACCCCCTCCCCCCCTCGTTTTTTTTCGACCCCAACCACCACTGCCTTTTCGCTACGATTCCCGGCGTTTCCGCACCGGACGTGTTCGGTAAGGCCTGTCACGGGCGGCAACGGACCGCGTCGGAACCCGAGGCCGGCAAACCGCTTGGGTGGGGCCCCGACCGATGCCGTATCCGGTCACGGTCGGGGTCCACCCCGCCCGGCCCCGCGGGCGAATCCCGCGGTGGGCGGATTTGAACACTTGTACCTTACACTCTCGCCGGGCTGTGTCAAGTCAAAGTGCCGGCAGCCGTACCGGCAACCGTTCAGGCCGGCCCAAACTTTTCCTGCAACAGATGAGCGAATTTCTTACATTTTCTCCTTGACTCTGACCCGCCGGTCGCGGAGAATCCACCCCCAGCAGTACCCTCTCGCCCGCACGTCCGGCGGATGAGGTACGAGGCATGGACTCCGTCCTCCCGGAACGTCACCGGTTCCACCTGACCGCACGACTCGTGCGCGGCGTCGGCCTCGTCGCCGTGGCGGGCCTCGCCTGCGCCGCGGCCTTCTACCTCGGTAGCCTGGCGTCCGACGCGGTGACGCCGAAGCCCGTGGCCGGGCCGCCGGCGGTGGTCGTCAACGGGCTGGCCGTCGACGCGGCCGACCTGGCCCTCGGCGAGGTCTGGGAGACGCCGCACTTCGTCGCCCGCATCCGGGTCAGGAACGTCGCGGCCGAGCCCCGGACGGTCACGGGCTGGGAGCGGTCGTGCGTCTGCGTCGGGGTCGAGCCGGCGTCCCTCACCCTCGCCCCCGGCGAGGCCGCCGCCCTGACCGTCTCGGCCGACCTGACCCGGCGGGACCCGCACCACCGCGGGCTGGCCCGGCGGGACGCCACCCTCCGGGTCCGGCCGGTGTTCGCCGGCGACTTCGCCCCGGCCGACGGGTGGGTCCTCACCGCCGCCGTCCGCAGCCACATCAGCCTGGAAGCCCCGGAGCTGGTGTTCGGCGACGACCTGGCGGCCGGCGGCCCGCCGAAGAGCCGCAAGCTGAAGGTGGCGGCCCACGGCCCGCTGGCCCGGGTCGAGGCCGAGCCGGACTCGCCGGCCGTGTCCGCCCGGGTCGAGCCGGCCGGGCCGGACCGGTACGCGGTGGTCGTCACCCCGAGCCCGGCCCTGCCGGCCGGGCCGTTCCGCTGCACGGTCGCGGTCCGGGCGGTGACGCCGGACGGGGTGGCCCACCCGGCGGCCCCGTTCGACGTGTCCGGGGCGGTCGGGTCGCCGGTCCGGGTGTTCCCGCGGACGGTCCTGGTCGGCGAGGTGGCGGTGCCCGGGGCGGTGACGGCCGAGGTGACGGTGATACTGCCGGCCGGCGGGTGGGCGGTGGAGCGGGTGGAGGCGGACGCGGCCGGGGTCGACGTCCAGCCGGTCGGCCCCGGGCCGACCGGCGGCACCCAGTACCGGATCACCCGGCCACTCACCCGGCCGGGGGTCGGGCAGCTGGAGGCGCGGTTCGTGGTCCGGGGCCCGGACGGGCAGGGGGAGACGGTGCCGGTCGAGGTCCGGTGGTTCGGCCGCGCGGCGGACGGGAAGGAGGGGCGGCCATGACCCGGCTGTTGCTCGTGGTGTTAGCCGTTTGCCTGCTGGCCGGCCCGGCGGCCGGTCAGCCGGGGAAGGACGACGTGGCCCGGACGCTGGCCGCCTGGAAGGCCCGGCAGGGCAAGATGAAGACGGCCCGGTACGTCCTGGCCGGGACGGTCGAGCACCTCGCCCCGGTTCAGTCGGGCGACGCCATGCCGCCACCGGACCAGCGGGTCCGCCCGCTCCGGGCGACGGTGCTCCTCGACCTCGAACGCGGCCGGGTCCGGATGGAGTCGGCCGAGGAACAGTTGGGTGTCGACGGGAAGTACTACCCGGCGGAGGGGACATACACGTACGACGGTCGCGAGGTCCGCCACTTCCAGCCCCGACACCTTGTCCGGGAGCACGGGGGGTACGACCTGATCATCGGGAAACGTTCCCCGACCGACCGCGGCGGCACCTATGCGCCCAACTATTGCCGCCCGGTGCTGTTCGCCCACGGCATCGCGCCCACCGTCCACACCCCGGCGTATCTGGACAAGTTGCCACTTAATCAGGACCCGGAGGACTGGGCGACGTTCGGCCGGCAGCCGCTCGGGGGGGGCATGTACGATGTCTTCCGAACCGAGCCGGCAGCCTCGTCCGCGGGCACGACCGACGAATACTGGGTCGACCCAGCCCGGGACGGAGCAGTCCGCCGGTACGTCTACCGGGTCGGGAACCGGCCGTGGTTCCGGCACGATGTCGACTGGCGGCGGACCCCGGCCGGGTGGTGGCCCGAGCGGTGGACGTATACCTTCACCAACGACGGGGTGACGCCGAATCACATCTACACGGTCCGGGTGGAGGCCTACGAGTACGACCCGCCGGTGGCGGACGGCGACTTCACCGTCCCGGCCGAACCGGGGATGGAGCGGGTCCGGGTGGTGGAGCCGGTCCCCGCCGGGGGCGGCATGAACCCCGACCTGCCGCCGTACCGGGAGTACCGGATTTCGCCGTCCGGCGAGTGGGTGGAAACCAAGGCAAAGGGGCTGACCACCCTGGACGGGGTCGAACTCCCGCCCGAGCGGTGGTGGCACCGGTGGCCGTGGGCCGCCGGGGTCGTCGTGCTGGCGGCCGCGGCGGTCGGGGTCCGGGCGTGGCGCCGGCGGCGGGCGCCGGCTTGACACAATCGCGCCCGGGGGTTCGCCCGAACAGATCGCCCGAAGGGAGGGACGACGATGTTCGCGCGGAAGACGTTGACGGCGGCCGCCTTCTCGGCCGGTGTGTGCGGGTTCTCGTTCCGCGCCGGGGAGCGGTCGGTGCAGGCCACGGACCCCAACCCGTGCCCCCAATGGAACTGCGTCGAGGTCTACGCTTGGTGGACGATCGCCACCGATCCCGGCAAGGACTGCTCGGCGGCCCACACCAAGGGGACGACCAAGGCGGACACGACGAACCATGACACGAACGCGATCGCACTCCTGTACGCCACCTCGGGGACGAACCTTCAGGCCACCGGGACCGCGGACAAGATCGAACGGGTGACCTACGCTACGCACGTCCAGAACTGCGGTAAGTTCGCCGGCACCCAGTACTGGCAGAGCCCGCAGCAGGTCTCACCCTCGTCGGACCCGGGGGCGATACAGCCCATGAACAAGTCCGTCTGCAAGGCCAACTAGGCCGCTGGGACTCGACCACCGCACCTTGGGCGTCTGCCCGTCCCCCGACAGGGTACAACCATGACCCGACGGCCCCACCGGCAAGCGGTCTCCCTGATCGAGCTGCTGGTGGTGATCGCCATCATCGCCACCCTGATCGGGCTGACCCTGTCGGCCGTCCAGCGGGTCCGGGCGGCGGCCGCCCGGACTGTCTGCGCCGACCGCCTCCGCCAGCTCGGGCTGGCCGCCCACAACTCCCACGGCGCCCACGGTCGCCTACCCCCGGGCGTGGTTGCCGCCGACCCCCGGGAGCCTTACAGGTTCATGGGCTGGCACACCCGGCTCCTGCCGTACCTGGAGCAGGAGGCCCTGTGGGGGCAGGCCCAGGCGGCGTACCGGCAGTACCCGGACAGCTTCCTGGTCAGCCCGCCGCACCCGATCGACGTGGTCGTCCCGGCCCTCGTCTGCCCGACCGATGCGGCCGCCCAACGGCCGCGGGTCATCCGCGGCTCCGCGTTCGCGTTCACCAGCTACCTCGGGGTGTCCGGCACCCGCCAGGTCCGGCGGGACGGGGTGCTGTACGCCGACTCCCGGACCCGGCTGGTCGACATCACCGACGGGACCAGCCAGACCCTCCTGGCCGGGGAGCGGCCGCCGAGCGCGGACGGCGCCTTCGGCTGGTGGTACGCCGGGCTCGGGCAGAGCGAAGACGGGTCGGGCGACTCGGTGCTGAGCACCGGCGAGCGGGCGGCACACTATAGGTTCTCCGGCTGCCCGACCAGCCCGGCCCGGTTCGGTCCGGGTCGGGCCGACGACCAGTGCGCCGCCCTCCACTTCTGGTCCCACCACCCGGGCGGGGCCCACTTCGCGTTCGCCGACGGGGCCGTCCGGTTCGTCCGGTACTCGGCCGCCGACCTCCTCCCGGCCCTGGCCACCCGGGCCGGCGGGGAGGCCGTCGAACTCCCCTGACCGCCGCGAAGTGACCCCGTCGGCCGGGGGGCGGCGATCCCATCGGGGTGCCGGCCCCCGGTCAGAACACCTTCCGGCTGACCGTCCGGTTCGGGGCGGTGCTGACGATGAACGTCACCTCCCGGGTCACATCCGACCCGCCGGGGGCCCGGACGGTCAGGACGACCGGGCAGAACAGGCTGGCGTCCATCGCCTGCCCGTCGCCGGCCAGCTTGTAGTCCTTGAGGACGGCCCCGGCCTGCCACTCCTGGTCGATCACGTAGATCGGGGGCGAGCCCCCCTGGAGGGCGTCGGCCTTCTCCCCTCGCTTCCAACTGTCCAGTGCGGTCCGGAGGGTGTCGCGGGCCACGTCGGCGTCGACCGGGGCGTTCGGCGGGCCGGAACAGCCGGCCGCGAGGGCGGTAAGGGCGGCGAGAACCAGCGGCGTCGCGCGAAGACGGGTCATGGTTGCTCCGTGAACGGGTTCGGACCAACGAGCCGCCCCGGCGAACCCCGGGCGCCGGCGAGGGGGTGAACAGACCCCACCCCCTATCCCCCTCCCCCGCGGGGGAGGGGGGACCGGACATCCGCGGCTCGGGGCTTCCTCCCCCTCTCCCCGTGGGGGAGGGGGCCGGGTTACTAGAACTCGCCCATCACCTCGCCCCCGTTGCGGGACCCCATCGCCCGCCAGGTGGGCAGGTCGATGGTGTCCCGGACGAACCGGACCGCCCCGTCCCCGAGGAGCACGTTCACCCCCCCGGTGTGCCGGCTGGACGGGGTCATGGCCGCCCGCAGGGACGGGAGCCACCCGCACGACCGGCCGTTGGGCCGGATGATGTGCTGGTAGCTGTGCTGGCCGTGGGCCCACGGGGCGCCCATGAAGATCGGGAACTGGGCGGACGGGCTGGAGATGTCCATCCCCTCGCACCAGGTCATGGCCTCGTCGGCGTTGGCCGGCCGGCCCGGGGCGCCGTTCGGCCCGTGGAAGGTGTCCTCCCGGGGGCTGATCAGCCCCATGTTCCCGTCCCCGAGCAGCCGCTCGCTGGCCAGGGCGGTGTTGCTCGACCCGTCGGTCATGCTGGCGAAGTTGAGCTTCTGGCTGCCGGTGTAGAACATCCCGTTCGGGGTGACGTCGGCGTTGAGCCCGCGGGCGATCACGAACACCGGCAGGTTGCCGTTGTTGGTGTGGTAGTTGGTCGCCCCGCCGAGCGTCGGCACCGGGTTCTCCTTGTCCGACGGGCACCGGTACAGGGGCAGCTTGAACATCGTCCCGGGGACGTTCTGGGGGTCGTAGATCGACTTCCGGGCGTCCATCGTGTCGGCCAGGTTGTTCTGCTCGATGTACGGCAGGACCAGCCCGAGGGCCCCCCAGCTGGTCGGGAAGTCCCACCCGGGCGGGAACTGGCCCATCGCCCCCTCGTAGTTGTGGATGGCCAGCCCGAGCTGGTGGAGGTTGTTCTGGCAGCTCATCCGGGCGGCCGCCTCTCGGACCTTCTGGACGGCCGGCAGGAGGAGCCCGACCAGGACGGCGATGATGGCGATCACGACCAACAGCTCGATCAGGGTGAACCCGGTCCGACTTCGGCTACGCATTGGGCACCTACGGGAAAAGGGATGAGTTCGGGTCAGAGGCCTTCGGTCTTCGGTCATCGGTCTTCGTCGCCCGGGCCGGGCGGTCAGCCGGGGGCGGCGAGGTAGTGGGCCAGGAGGTCGAACGATTGGTCGGCGTCGGCCACCGCCGCCCGGGCCAGGCTGACGGCCTCGGCCAGCGGCCGGCGGGGGCCGGCGGGGTCTTCGGCGTGGGCCAGCCGGCCGAGCTGGTCGCCCAGCTCGGCCAGGAGCCGGACCGCCGCCGTCTGGAGCCCGAGGGTCAGCCGCTCGTACTCGGTCACGTGTTTCCTCCCCGCGGGATTCGCCCCGGCCGGGTCGGGCCGGGGGTCGGGTTCGGTTACGGGTCCTTCTTCTCCGGCTTCGCCCCGGGCATGGCCCGGAACGGGTTGGTCTGCTCCAGCGGCAGTTGGAAGGCGTCGGCCACCTTCGTCATGTACTGGTTCCGGGACGCCCACCAGATCGTCTGCCAGGCCTTCTCCCGGCCGAGGGCCTTCTCCAGCTCGGCGATGTCGGCGTCGGTCACCGCCCACGGCGTCTTGGCCTGCTTGCGGATGAACTTGCCGGCCGCCTCCTCGGCCGGGGTCAGCCCCACCCCGCTGGCCAGCCGCTTCGACTTCTCGGCCACCTCGCCCGCCGACATCCCCGCGACCGCGAGGATCATCTCGGCGTGCCCCAGTCAGTAGAAGCACTTCAGCGCCTCGGTCACCTGCCAGAAGACGACGTTCCGGAAGGCCGGGTCGAGGGCCGACTCCCGGCCGGCGGCGGCCGACGCGTCGAACCACGCGGTCGTCAGCTCCGGCTGGTAGCCGTAGGCGACCCGGCTCCAGATGATCCCGGCCTGCCACAGGGCCGGGTTGTCCGGGCCGAGCTTCGCGTGGACGGCCGCGACCGACGGGACCCGGATGCGGCCGGGCCGCAGCTTCTGCCCCTCCAGCCCCTTCCGCAGGTCGAGCCATTCGGCGGAGGAGGGGGCCGGCGGCGGGGCCGCCGTCGCGGCCGGGGCGGGTTGGTCCTTCGCCGGGGGCGGCGGGGCCGGCGGCTTCGGGCGGGCGAACCGGGCCGCCACCGGGGGCGGCACCCCGCCGGCCTCCGGCTCGACCGCCAGGGCCAGGAACAACCGGTCCTGGAAGCTGGCGTGGGCGACCAGGGCGACCAGGGCCATCATCCGCTCCTCGCCGATCACCTCGATCAGCCGCCGGACCTCGTCGTCGGTCACCCCGGCGGCGTTGAGCATCATGTCCCGGGCGAAGTCGGCCGCCAGCCGGTCGGCCAGCGGGAGCCGGTCGGGCTTGCGGACCAGGTCCGGCAGCTCGGCCGGGTCGCCCCCGGCCCGGCCGAAGTCGGCGGCCGCCATCGCCCGCCCGTAGGGGCTGCGGTTGGCGTCCGCCGCGCTCCACCGGACGGCCGCCCGGAACCGGCCGTCGAGCCGGTCCCCGGTCCGGTGGAGGGCGTCCAGCTCGAGCATCCGGGCGGTGGTCAGGGGTTGCATCCCGGCCCACGCCCGGGCCCAGACCGGCAGCGGCTCGGCCCGGGCCGGTGCCCCGGGCAGCCGCTTCCAGGCGTCGTCGTCGGTCAGCACCGGGAGCCGCGGCTCGGCGCTCACGGCCGTTCCTCCGAGCAGGAGCAGGAGCGAACAGGGGATGGAGTAACGGTGCGGCATCTCGCCGCCCTCCGGTGGGCACGGGGTGGGGACGGCCGGGGCCGGCCGCGGGCGGCGCCCGGTTACGCCGGGGCTCGGGGGCGCTTCGGTTGAGCTGCGGAAGCACAGGCATTCCTGCCTGTGCTTCCGCAGCAGCACAGGCAGGAATGCCTGTGCCACCAAAACGAGGCACCACCGGCGGCTCGGGGCGTGGCGCGGCCGGGCTCACGCGCGCCGCGGCACGCGGGATCACCCGGCCGGAGGTTCAGACGAGTCTGGGCGGGTGGAAGATGGCCGACACCGGGCCGGCCGGGAGGTGGACGGGCGGGGAGGCGACCCACCCGGACCGGCCGGGGTCGGCCGGCGGGTCGGCGGACAGGATGGCGTCGGTCGGGCCGGGCTCGGCCGGGGCCACCGGGGCGGCCGGGGCCGGGG
>JAIEQO010000991.1 GCA_019747655.1 Gemmataceae bacterium
CGGCCAGGGAGTTCTGGACCACGTCGGCGGCGACGCCGGCCCCGGCGACGGAGGCCGCCGGGTCGCGGGCGAAGGCGGCCACCGGGCCGCCGATGCCGGAGTCGATGGGCATGGCGGGCTATTCCTCGGTGAAGAAATCCCTCACCCCGCGGGCCAGCCGCCCCGGGGCGTCCAGGGCGAAGTCCCCCACCTTTTCGGCGGCGGCGGTCACCTTGTCGGCAGCGACGGCCGCCCGCGTCCACCAGTCGTATATGGCTTGCAGCTTGGCGTTGATGGCGTCGAGCCGGGAGGTCACCTCCCCGTTGCGGCGGTCCTCGTCGGTCCCGCCGCTGCCGAGGGAGTAGGCCGAGGCGTAAGCCTTCTCCGCCAGGGCGGACGCGGACGAGAAGGTCGCCTGGGCGGTGGCCATCCCCGCCGACCGACCCTCCGGCCGCCGGACGCCGAACAGGGCGTCGAACCACTTGATCGCCTCGCCGATGAACTTGCTCAGCTCGTCGGCCAGATACCCGAACACGTCGGCGACCAGCTCGATGACCGCCATCAGGGCCATCAGGGCCAGGGTGGCCGGGTTCAACACCACCCCCAGCCGGACGAGGATGGTCACGATCTGGACGACGATCGTCACGACCGGGGTGACGGCCCCGACCAGAGACATGAACACGGCCGCTATCGGCTCAATCGCCGACGTGAACATGTCCATGAGCGGGGCGAGCGGCGACGCCGTCTTCGACCCGGACCCGTAGACCGCCAGGCCGGCGACCCCGGCGACCACCGCCGACAGCCCGCCGGTGGCGAAGGTGACGGCCATCCCGACCACGGTGGCCGCCGCCGCCGCCGCGGTGAAGGCGATCCCGGCGGCCAGGACCGCGGAAATCATCCGCTTGGTCTGCGGTCCGGTCCCGGCGAAGGCGTCCCCCAGCGTCTTGACGACCTCGGTGGCCGACCGGATCAGCGGGGTCAGGTTCGACCCGATCGCCGCCCCCATGTCCCGGACGGCCACGTTGAACTGGTACACCAGCCCGGGGTCGAACAGCTCGACGTAGTGGGCCAGCCGCTGGAAGCTGCCGACCATCCCCTCGATCGCGCCGAGGAAGACCATCCCGGCCGCGGCGGCGGCCGTCACCGCCCGGGTCATTGACTGGTACGACAGGACGGCCGCCCCGGCGGCGGCCGTAAACCGCTCGGTCTCGTCCCGCCACTCCTCCAGCTCGTCCTCCGCCAGGTCGGCGTTGACCGCGAACCCGACGATCTTGACGGTCGGGGCGGCGAAGTCGTCCGAGAGTGTGATCACCGCCCCGCCCAGGCCCGCGGCCGTCGTTTCGGCCGCCGTCATGGCCGCCGTCAGCCGCACCAGGGCGGTGGACATGCCGGCGGCGTCCGGCGGCTCGGGGGCGCCCGCAGGGCCGGACTCGCCCGGGTCTGGGACTGTGCCGTAGTCGGCGTCCTGTACGTCGTCGGCCGCCGGTCCGGATTCCGGACCGGGCCGGACCGGCGGCCCGGGGTCGGGCGGCTCCTGGGGCCGCTGGGCCGGGCCTTCCAGGTCGAGGAGCTTGGAAATGTTGGCGGCGAACGCGGCCCCCTGCGACTCCCCGAGGGCTTCCGCGGCTTTGGCGACCTGTTCGAACGCCCGCGACACCTCCAGGCCGCCCACGTCCGCGGCCAGACTCATGAGGACCGGGCCGATGTCCGCCATCAGGCGGCGGAAGACGGCTAACGGGTCGAGGAGGTCGCGGACTCGCTTCGACACCCCCTGCTCGGCCAGCGACTCGAACTCGGCCTGGGCCTTCGGGACGACCGCCGTCAGCCGGGCGAACACGGCCGCCAGGATTTCGGCCTGCTTGACCGCGTCCCCGCCGGCGGACACGAACGACGACCGGGCCTCGTCGGCCAGGTCGCGGACGGCGTCGATGTTGGGGACGTTCCTGGCCATATCGCCCTACACGACCGGGTCGGCACCGCCGCGGGCCAGTTGTCGCTCGTACTCGGCCTCGGCCCTCGCCCGGGACAGGCCGGTCGCCATCCCGTAGGCGATGAACAGCTCTTTCGGCGGCGGGGCGTCCGGGTCTTCCGGCGTCGGAATCTTGCCGTAGTCCCACCCGTCCGGCCCGGCGTAGTCCGGGTCGTTCTGCCGCCGGTGTTCCTCGGCGTAAGCCTCAAGCAGCGGGAACGGGGTGAGGAGAATTTCCGGCAGCGGTATCCCGAGCAGCCTCAGCCGGGCAATCCGGCGGAGGAGGTCGCCAGGAGCCGGGACACCTCCGCCGCCTTCGCCGGGTCCAGCCGCTCCAGGGCCGGAATCCTCTCCAGGGCGAAGGCGGAGAGCGCGTTTTTTAGTTCGGCCAGCATGACCCGGACCCGGTCCGGCTGTTCGCCGAACAGGGCCTTGATCTCCTCCGCGGTCGTCTCCGGCCGTCGCACCCTCGCCGCCGCCACCACCATCGCCACCCGCCCGTCCGGCGTCTGCTTCCACGCCTCGTACTGGCCGCCGCCCGGGGCCAGGGTGCCCGAGTCCAGGTCGGCCAGGTACTCGGCGTACGACAGCTCGGCCATCCGGGCGTCGATCGTACCCGGCGTGTCCCGGCGGGAGAACACCTCCAGCCGCCGGTCGAGCTTCGCCCGCCGCCACTCCCGGGCGAGGCTCTCCATGTGCATGACCATCAGCGGCACGTCGAAGACGAACTCCCACGTCCGGGCGTTGGCGGTAACGGTGTGCGGGGGGCCGAACCCGCCCCCCGCGTCGAGCAGACTCACAGTGTCACCTGCCAAATCTTGGCGGTTAGGTGTAACTGCCCGCCGGGGGCAGGATCAGGCCGTGCGACTTCAGGCCGCCCTCGAAGGTGACCGCCCCCTTCGTCTTGGTCGTCGTCGGGGTCCGGAGGCACCGGTAGCCCATGTTCCAGCCGTAGGTCTTGGTCAGCCCGGCAAAGAGCTGGCCGAACATGCCCGGGAACAGGTAGAACGGGGCCTCCATCGGGTTGCGGCCGGCGTCGAACGACCCGCGGACCATGATCTCGGCCGACACCGTCCCGACCAGCCCCTCCTCGAACACGTTGATCCCGTTCGCGTCAACGTCCGACTCGAAATGGGTGGTGTCGATGTTCTCGGCCTGTGCCCGGACCTCGTGTTCGGACAGGAACATGATCGAGTTGTTGGCCCGCACCCGGCCGTACTTGCCGGCCAGGGGGACGTAGCTCAGCGTCGGCACGGGTGAACCTCCTCAGCCGCCGGGGACGGCTTGGCTTACTGGTCGGCGTCGGCCCAGGCCACCCGGCCGCGGACGACGACGGCGGCCCGGGTTGGTCCGGGGTTGGTCAGGACGGCGTGGCCGCCGGCGAGCAGGGCGGTATACAGGGCCTTGCCGGCCTCGCCCTCGTCGGCCGGCAGCGGCTGGCCGTTCAGGTGGAGGACGGCAGTCACCCCGATCGGGGCCAGGTGGCGGACGACCTTCAGGTTGGCCGTCTTGACCGCCAGCCCCTCCCGCGGGACCAGCTTGAGCTGGTCGGCGGTGACCAGGGCCTCGCCGCCCGCCGGGACGGCGATTTCGCAGTCGATCGTCCAGGCGTCCGAGCCGGCCGGCATCAGCCGGATGACGGGGACGACGGCCGGGGCGGGGCTCGGGCTCATGACTTGGCTCCTGCACAGACCAGGGTGAACGTCGTGGCGTAGGTCGGGTCCGTGTTGGTCACTGTAACAGACCCGGACGAGCCCGTGTTGGCCCCGGTGGGGTAGTCCACCAGCCAGGTCTCGCCGGGCCGGACCGTCTTCGTCACCGCCCCGCCGAACCCGAGGGCTACGCCCAGCTCGGCGGACAGGGCGACCGACACGGCCTTCGTGTCGGTCTGGTTGTCGTTCAGCAGCGGGACGGCGACCAGGAACGTCTTGAGGCTGGCGAGCCGGGCCGGCGTCTCCCGGACCGGGTTGTACTCGGTCCCGGACGCCACCCCGACCAGCCGGGCCTGCGAGGCGGTCAGGTTCTCTCGGACCCAGATCACCTCGTCGGCCTTCGCCGCCCCGGCACCGGCCAGCGTGTAGGACGAGGTCGAGCTGACCGACTGCGGGCTGGACAGGTCGGCGATCAGCCCGTTCGCCGCCGTCAGCGGGGCGGCCCGGACGCCGGCGGTGACGGACAGGTTGAACGCCTTCATGGGCCGGCCGCCTGGTAAGCCACCTTGACCAGCCAGTTCACGGTCCCGACGTGGGTCCGCTTGCCGGTGTCGGAAAACACCCCGCCCACCTCCACCAGGTTCCCGCCCAGGTCGCGGATTTCCACGCCGTCCGGCAGCGACTCGACCCGGCTGGCGATTTCGGCGATCGTCGAATCGGCCTCCATCACCTTCTCGACCCCGGCCATCAGCGTCTCGTTCTGAGCCCGCCCCTCGGTGTAGGTGGCGACCTCGACCCGCCACTCCTGGACCTTCTGCCCGTCGAACGTGTAGTCGGCCTCCGGGTAGCCCTTCGGGATCACCACCACCACCGGGTACTGGTTGGCCGTCGCCGGCCGGACCGTGTCCCACACCTGTGCCCCGACGGCCGTGACCGCGGAAGACCGTTGCAGCAGCCCGATCACCGACCCGACCACGCCGTAGGGGCTAGACATGGGCGGCCCCCGCCGACGGCTGGAGCTTGTAGCTCCCCTGCTGGACGGTAATCAGGTCGGCCCGGAACGTGTCCGGCATCGTCCCCATCGCCCACCACGGCTCGATGTTCAGCACCCGGAACAGCACCCCCGGGTACTGCGGGGTCGTCAGGAAGTCGTCCTGCCGCACGTCCTTGAGCCCGACGAACCGCAGCTCGCTCCGGGACACCAGCCGCTCGCCGCCGGCCTGCTCGCCCGGGTCGGCCCCCCGCGGGATCACCAGGCACTTGTACGGCCCGCCGACCAGGGTCAGGGTCGAAACCGTCCCGCCCCGCTCGTCCTGCGACAGCGACTGCCGGTACAGGGTGAACCGGTGCCGCTCGGCCACCAGCTTGGACGGTCCCGGCACGGTCACCTCCGCCCGACGTGCAGCCGTTTGTACTGGGTCAACAGAGAGCGGATGTCCGTGAAAATCGGCTCGGCCATGTTGAACGACAAGGAGTGGGAGTAGGAGTACCCGCCCCACATTTCGTAGTTCACTATCACCGGCTGGGGGGTGAACTGCCAAACCCTGGCGACCGCCAGGGCCACGGCCTGGGACACCGCCCCGGGCACCTTCGCCACCGGATACCCGCCGGTGTACGTCACCTTGATCGTCCCGTCCGACGGCACCTTCCGCGGGGTCAGCAGGTTGCGGTCCCAGCGGGTCGAGAACCCCCAGTTGGAGTTCTGCCGCACCAGCCGGCCCGAGTCCGACCACCCGGCCGTCGCCCCGCCGCCGTCCAGGGCCAGGTAGTAGTCGGTGCCGGCGACCAGAACCGTGTCCGTCCCGAACGACCCGGCCACCTGCCCGTACCCGCCGGTCGGGTCGTACCGAACCTCCGTCACCGCCTGGACCGGGGTGCGGTCCAGGTACACCTCCCGGTCGTCCTCGGACCCGTGCCACTCGACGATCCCGGCCGCCTCGCCCACCCGCCGGCCGAGGAAGGCTTCGACCATGTCCTCGACTAGGGGCTCCGCCCAGTCGGCCCAGGTGCCGAACCCGGGTGCCCACTCCTTGTTCACGTCGTCCCACTGGCCCTGCATGGCCGTCTGGAGGGCGTCCCGGGTTAGCAGCGTCCACCCGGCCATGTTACCCCACTACGCTCGGCAGGGACGCCTCCTTCGCCGACCACGTCCCGTCGTAGGCGATGCCGATGACCGCCACCGGGAAGGCGTTCGCCCCGGGCGTGGCGATCGTCAACTGGACGTACTTGAAGCCGTTGTTGATGTCCAGCATGTCGGCCCGGACGTTGATCGCGTACAGGGTCGCGTCCGCCGCCGTCATGTTGAACGTGTCCGACGCCACCGCCGCCGGGGTCAGGGTGTCGGTGTTGACCGTCTGGGCCTGCACCCCGGACACCGCGACCACGTCGAAGGCCAGGGCCTTCGACGACCCGCCGGCGTTGGTCTTGGCCTGGTTCAGGGCCACCGCGGGGGTGGTGGCCCCCGCCCGGTCGCCGACGACGATCAGCCACGTCAGTCGCTTGAAGTCGGCCAGCTTGATCCACAGGGAGCTGGTCGCCGCCCCGGTCTGGTCCTTCGGGGCGAAGGCCAGCACGATCTTGGCCCCCTCCGTCAAGAACCCCTTCCCCCATCCCATCATGGCCGTCTCCAGTTAGGCGTCGGGTGCCAGGATTTGGCACCGGCGGGGAAGGTCGGGTTACGAGCGGGTGGCCAGTTCGGCGTCGTGCGGGCAGGCCCCGTGGATGCCGATCGCACAGTTGCAGTTCCAGCACAACACGCGAAAGCCCTCCGGGTAACCGTTTTTCTGTAGCCACCAGCTAATGTTGGTAGCCGAGTGCGGGGAAATCACCTTCAACAGTCGTCGGTGGGCCGCCCCGGTTCCCCCGACGTGGTCGATGGTCAGAAACTCCCGCCTCGACTCCCCGCAGCATGCACACCGGTTACCATACGCTTCCAGGGCCTTCGCCCGCACCGTCCGTCGCAGCTTGTTCGTTCGCTGCGAAATTTCTTGCCGGTGTTTCCCGCAGAGCGTGTGCCCCGGTTCGGCCGAAGCCTTGCAGCGGGTGCAGATGCCGAGAGTCTTTTTAGCCTCGATCCTCCTCTTGATCCTCTCCCGACACGTCGAACACTTCTTGAACCCCTGACCTGGAGGTCGGCCGCACGAACAAAGCCCGGCCTCCCGATTCCGCTTCTGACACGCCGCCACGTCTCTTGCGTGCTTCGCCCGCTGCTCGGCCGTGAAGTTCTTCGCCATAATGCCCCCTTACGGAGCATTATAGTTGTTCACGAGCGAGTAGCCAAAGTGATGAAGCAGCTCTGGGTCGGGCCGCCGGACTTCGGGGTGAGCGGGGCGATCCACCACGGCCGCCCGTCCAGCCGGACGACGAACCGGAAGGCCATCTCGTTCGTGTCGAAGTACAGGTGCATCGACACGGCCGTCTGGATGCCGCCCTTCGTGGCCATCAGGTACTGGGACAGGTCGGCCAGGATGATGTCCCCGACCGTCCCGAGCTGCTGGCAGAACTCGACCGGGATCATCGGCCGGCCCATCAGCGTCGAGTACATGGTCCCGGACAGGCCGCCCGGGGGCATGTACATGGCGAGCTGGGCACCCGCCGTCCCGATGGTCATGGTGAACAGGGACGGCTCGATCGACTGGTCGTAAATCCAGACCGCGTTCGCCCGGGACGAGACGTGCAGCCGGGAGTACATCTTGAGGACGTTGGCCGACACGATGGTGGCGGCCGTCTGGGCGGCCTCGGCCGCCTGGGACACCGTGCAGGCGGCGTTCAGGATGCCCATCGGCTTCCCGACTCCGTCCCCGTTGATGATCGAGTCGCCGATCTTGAACGCCAGCTCCTGGGCGGCGATCTGGGTCAGGAACACTTCGAGGGCACCGCCGGTGTCCTCCAGCATCTCCTGGGTGACCCGCATGAACACGAACAGCGAGTCCAGGGACAGGTCCACGGTCATGAGCGACGGCTTGGACGCCGTCAGCGACCCGGCCTCCCGCCGCCAGTAGGACGTGACCCCGCCGAACCGCGACCCGTCGGCCCGCGAGGTCTCGTTGACCGCTGGAATCTTGATCGAGTTGCCCGATAACGGAAACAGACTCGTCCGCGACATCAGGTCATTCGCGTAGAGCCGCATCAGAATCTGGGCGACGAATTCGGGCGGGACCAGGGCTCCGCCGTCGGCTCCCTGGAACGACTCGTTCATCCCGAGCGGGCTGTTGAGCTTGTACCGGTTCTCGTACTGGTCCCGCCACCCGGCCATCTTCTGCTTGTAG
The DNA here is from genome assembly GCA_019747655.1 of Gemmataceae bacterium. Lineage (GTDB taxonomy): Bacteria > Planctomycetota > Planctomycetia > Gemmatales > Gemmataceae > Urbifossiella. Next base: position 7,869 of record JAIEQO010000991.1, read on the forward strand.
TGCTGCCCGGCGTTGGCGTTGAAGGCGTCCGGCTGGGACATGACCCGGACCGACCGGGCGAACTCGCCGAAGCTGCCGAACCCGCCGTTGTGGCCCTTCGCCGTCTGGATCGTGTTGGTAATCGCCATCGACGGCGTCAGGGTCGAGTCCAGCCGCTGGAGCTGGCCGACCTGCCCGACGTTCTGGTTGGCCTCGGCCGTGGCGTTCGCCAGGGCACCGGCCCGCTGGAGCAACCCGTTCAGGTCGGACATCGGTCCCTCGGGGAACAGGGCGGTCGGGTCCGCCCGGTGGTTCGTGCTGGTCGGCAGGTCAGCGGACGGGCAGGCCCATCTGGGCGTTGGCCAGCCGCTTGCGGAGCTTGGCGATTTCCTTCTCCTGGTCGCCCAGGAGGTCGGCCAGTTTCTTCACCTTCTCCTCGGTCTCCCGGTCGGCGACCGGGAGCAGGCCGCCGTGTTCGGCGACCAGCCCGTCCAGGGCTTTCGCCCGGTCGTCCAGGGCCTTCTTTAGGGCCGGGTCGGAGACCGCGGAAGCCGCTTCTCGCAGGGTCGCGGCCCCCTCCACCACCCGGGACGCGGCTCCCTTCGACCACCCCTTGAGCCGGACCGACCACTCGACCGCCCGGGTGACCACGCCCTTGAACTGGTCGGCCGGCGTCGCCAGGTTGTCGAACACGTCCGACGGGGTCACCCCCGCCCAGTCCGGGGCCGACCCGGCAATCTCGGTCGCCGCGTGGACGCACTTGGCGGCCAGCTTCTGCTGCTCGCCCGCGAACTCGGTCAGGGTCCGCTCGCCGGGACCGTCCACCGAGTCCAGGGTGACCAACGCGGCCACCGCGGTGTACATGGCCGCGTCGTGGGCGGCCTGGAGGGCTTTCAGGCTCGGCCGCCCGCCGCCCGCCGGCATCGGCAGGCCGGCCTCTTTCACCACCACCCGGTCCCAGTAGTCGGCGGCGGCCACCCGGGCGGCGGCCTCGGGCGACAACTCCTTCTTCACCCCGCACTCGCCGGCCATCTTCGTGACGCACTTGGTACAGGTCTTGTACTTCGACCCGCTCATGTCCGCCCCGCCGCACTCGACGCAGCCGCTCGCGGTCTTTTCCACGGTCTGGGCCTCTTTCTCGGTTTTCGGCGGGGTCCAACCGGTCGCCCACTCCGCCGCCGGGTCGGCGAACTGGCCGAGTTCACGCATCAGGGCCGGGACGAGCGGCTTCGACCCCAACCCCTTGCGGACGACCTCGGTCACCACCGCCCGGTCGTTGTCGGGGATGAACACCGAGCTGCACTCGAACACCTTGCACCGCTTGATCGTCGTCGTGGCCGCCCCGTAGGGGTCGGACGGGTCGTCCGGCACCCGGTTGTAGTCCTTCCAGTTCACCGTGAACCCGAGCGACTTGCCCTGGAGCAGCTTGCACTCGTGCAACTGGAACACCTGTTCGGCCAGCTCCGCCATCGGGCCGGACTGGACGAAGAACTCGGTGCCGAACAGCTTCTTCCCGACCCGCTCGACGGCGAACTGCTTGGTCTGGGGGTTCTGGAACAGGCTGACCGGGGCGTACCGGTTGTGCTGGAACAGGCCGAGGGGGATTTTCGACCACCCGGCCAGGTCCACCCCGTCGAGCAGGAGTATCTCCTTCGACCGGTCGGGGGACGACTCGTCGGACAGGCACGACCGGACCGACATCGTCTTGCCGTCCACCCCGAACGGGTCGGCCATCGCCTTGTGCGAGACGGCCAGGCCGACCTCGGACGGGTCGGTCGAGAGGCCGCGGACCGGGACGATCAGCCCCCAGCTCGGGGCGAGCAACGCCCGCGACTGTACGTCCTGGTAGCGGGCCAGCTCGTCCGGCGTCATGACCCCGCTCCGTTCGCGGCTGGGTGGTGGTAACCGTTGCCGTTCGCCGACACGCCGAGGAAGGGCACCCGCCCGCCCGCCGACTTCTTCCGCGGGTTCGCCGGGCCGGGCTTCGACGCCGGACCCGTGCCCGTCGGCTGCCGCTGCCCAATTTTGGCACCACGGCCCGCCTGGCCGCTATTATCGCTGCCGCCGGGCTTGGATTCAATACCGCCGTCGGATTCGTCGGTCCCGGTGTCGACCGGCCGGTCCCCGCCCTCCTCGGCCGTCCACGGGCGGAGGCGGTACGCCTGGCGGAGTTCGTTGTTGGTGATCGCCCCGTACTGGGCGAGTAGGGCGAGTTCCTGCCGCCGCTGCTCCTTGTCGTTCACCGGCGGGGCCGGGATGCGGATTTCCAGGTCGTCGCCGAACGCCGGCACCAGCTCCCGCTCCAGGGCGTTGGCCAGCAGGGACAGGACCGGGTCTACGGCCTGCTCGGTGAACTGGAGCAGGGAGGCGTAGTAGGCCGCGTAGGCCCCGGCCTCCTGGTGGCCGGTCGCCACCGGCGGGACGGCCCACAAGGACAGCACGTCCCGGCCGACCGACTGGCGGCCCTCGACGTACCCCAGCTCCTGGACCGACCGGTCGGCGTCGGCGATGGCCACCCCCTTCGGCAGGCGGAGGTGGCGGCCGACGTTGTCCAGCCCGCCGACCCGGCGTTGGATCATGGCGTCGAACCGGTCGGCCTCCTCCCGGGTCGGCTCCTCGTACCCCTCCGACTGCTGGAAGATGTACCCGGGGCGGAGGGTGTTCACCATGCCGGCGGCCGTCGCCCGGTCGATCGAGTTGGCGATGTCGATCCACAGCGACCCGGCCGCCATCGGGGACAGGCCGTCGGTCAGGAAGACCGGGTGCGGCCAGCGGACCGGGGTGACCTCCTCGCCGGACAGCACCCCGCCGGACACCATGACGTTAGTCCACGAGGCGTCGCCGAACACGTCGGCGTCCGGGCGGAGGCCGCCGAACGACCCGACCGGCATCACCCGGTAGCCGCCGGCCGGCATCTCCAGCGACGGCGGGAGCGGGGTACAGACGCCGGTCGGGACGATGTACAGTCGGGCCGGGGTGCCCTTCCCGTCGGCCGCCCGGTAGTTGTTCCGCCGGACCCAGAGCAGGGTGGTGCCGGTGATGCACGACTGCTGGGCGTGCTGGTACAGGAACTCGGCCTTCGACATCCACGGGTTCGGCTTGCGGAGCAGGCGGTTGAGCGGGAACGTCGGCGGGAGCGGGACCATGTCGTCGCCGGACTCCGACCCGGACATGCCCGACTTGACCCGGACCAGCTCGTCCTGGGTGATGAGCTGCTTGCGGTGTTTCCGGATGGCCCGGTCCACGAACTGCCGGGCACGGTCGCCGGTCGCGTAGGCCATCGGGGTGGCCCGGGCGCAGGCTTTGGCGACCGCCCGGATGGCGATGAACGACCAGCCGACGCACTGCCCGGACTCGGTCCAGTGGTTGGACGCCCACCCGCCGGGGCCGCCGCCGCCGACGTAGGCCGGGAACCCCTTCGGCACCTGCGACCCGCCGGCGGCCGGCTTCTTCGACCCGCGGAACCGGCCGACCAGGCCGGACACGTAGGAGAACGGGTTCACGGCGACACCCCCCGGACCGACCGCCGGACGCGGAAGGTGAAGATGGCGACGGGGTCCGGGTAGTTGGCGTCCCACAGTTCGCAGTACGCCCGCCCGCCCGCCGTCGCCGTGTACAGGGACGCCAGGTCGGTCGGCGAGAACGGGATCACGATCGCCCGGCCGTCGGTGGCGAGCGGATCGACCGGGCTGGACAGCGTCTTGGTCAGCGTCTCGGGGACCTCGTTCGACTTGCCGGCGTACAGGGTCAGGTTCGTCCCCACCGCCGTGTCGTCGGCCGGCTCCAGCCGCACCACCGCCCGGCTGGTCGTGTAGACCGGCGGGTCGAAGACCTGGACCTCGGACGCCATGTCGAGCCCCCACACGCCGGCCCGAACGTCCCGCCCCCAGGTGCCGGCCAGGACGACGCCGGCCGGGAGCGGGGCCAGGTAGAACGACCGCCCCGACCCGGCCGGCTGGGGACGCCGCTTCCGGACCGGGTTCGGCACCGGACAGGTCAGCCAGTCGGTCGCCGGCACCGGGACGGGGACGGGCCAGGTGTTGGCCGTCCCGACCCCCGCCCCGGCGTGCGGGACCGTCCGCCCCGGCGTGCCCGTCGCCGAGACGACCGCCCCCGACAGCGTCCATTCTACGGCCACCCACGGCGGGGTCACCAGGACCGGCCGGAAGTCGCCCCCGCGGCGGACGCCCGGCTGCGGCCATTGCGTGGGCACGAAGGCGACCGCCGGCGGGGTCGGCTTGAGGACCGGTGCCGCGCCGGCGGTAGCGGGCTGCGGCGGGCGGACGGTGCCAAGTCCTGGCAGGACGACCGTCACGGCCGGCGGGGCAGGCGGCGGCGGAACGGCCGCCGGGGTGACCGCCCGG
>JAIEQO010000650.1 GCA_019747655.1 Gemmataceae bacterium
AACGACTTCGTCGACCGGTTCCTCAGCCTGATCTACCACGTCATCGGGTACACCGCCCACCTGCGGAGCGTCCGGGTCACCCCGGAGGACACCGAGGACATCGCGGCCGAGGTGCTCCTGAAGCTGGTGGCCGACGACTCCCGGGTCCTCCGGGGGTTCCGCGGGAACAGCAGCCTGGCGACCTACCTGGTGGTCGTCACCCGCCGCACCTGCGTCAAGGAGCTGGCCCGCCGGCAGGGGGTGAAGGACGCCATCCGGCGGGGCGAGTCGCGGATCGCCGAGGCCGAGCCGGACGACGCCCCGGCCGCGGTCAAGGGGATCGAGCGGCTGGAGGAGGTCGACAAGCTGCTCAAGAAGCTCGGCGGCCGCGAGCGGGAGATCGTCCGGCTGTACTACCTCGAGGGGCGGACCTACGAGGAGATCAGCACCGAGACGGACGTGCCGGTGAACACCATCGGGGCGGTCCTGTCCCGGGCCCGGAAGAAGCTCCGGGAGGTGGCCCGGACCTCGGCCGAGGTCCCGGTCCTGCCGCCCCGCGGGAAAAAGCCGCCGAAGGCGTGACCGGCCCGGCGGGGGCGGCTAAGCTGGCCCCACCCCGCCGAGGCCCCCGCCGTGGACATCCCCGCCGTCCAGCCCGTCCGTCAAGTCGCCCCCCAGCCGGCCGTCGCCGACGTGGCCGCCGAGGTCCGCCGGCAGTGGCTGGCGTCGAAGACCGCGAGCCGCATCAAGCCCGGGATGCGGGTGGCCGTCGGCTGCGGCAGCCGCGGCATCGCCAACTACCTCACCCTCGCCCAAGCCCTCGTCGATGCCCTGAAGTGGCAGGGGGCGAAGCCGTTCGCGGTGGCCGCGATGGGCTCGCACGGCGGGGCCACCGCCGCCGGCCAGCGCGAACTCCTGGCCAGCTACGGCATCACCGAGGCCAACCTCGGCGTCCCGGTCGTGACCGACATGGCCGCCGAGGTCGTCGGGACCAACTCCTGGGGCCGGCCGGTCTGGTGGGACCGGAACGCCCTCGCCGCCGACGCCGTCGTCCTCCTGAACCGGGTCAAGCCGCACACCGACTTCCGCGGCCGGTTCGAATCCGGCATCGCCAAGATGCTAGTCATCGGCCTCGGCAAGCGCGACGGGGCCGACGAGGTCCACAGCTTCGGCACCCGCGGCCTGCGGGACATGCTCCCCGAATCGGCGAAGGTGCTGGTCGAGACGGCGCCGTTCGTCGGCGGGGTGGCCGTCGTCGAGAACGCGAAGGAAGAGACGGCCTGGATCGAGGTGCTCGACCGGAACGACCTGTTTGACCGCGAGCCGCCGTTGTTGGACTACGCCCGCGGGATCATGGGCCGCATCCCGTTCGCGGCAGTGGACTGCCTGGTCGTGGGCGAGTGCGGGAAGAACTACAGCGGGGCCGGAATGGACCCGAACGTGGTCGGCCGCATGCTGATCGAGGCGTCGCCGGAGGCGGAAACGAACGTCCCGCGGGTGGTGCGGATGGCGGTCCTGGACGTGTCGCCCGAGAGCCACGGGAACGCCACCGGGATCGGAATCGCCGACCTGACCACCGACCGGGCACTGGCGGCGATCGACCCCGGCCCGTTCCGGATGAACAACCTGACGGCCCGGTTCCTGTGGCGGAGTAAGCTGCCGATCGCCTTCCCGACGGACCGGGAGGTGATCGCGGCGGCGGTCGGGACGTGCTGGCAGCCGGTGGCGGCGGACGTCAAGTTCGCGGTGATTCCGAACACGCTGGAGGTCGCGGAACTCTGGGTGTCGGCGGCGCTGGCGGCCGAGGCCCGGGGGCACCCGGACCTGGAGGTCGTCGGCGAGCCGATGCCGCTGCCGTTCGACGCCGCCGGGAACCTGGTGCAGGAGCGGCTGTTCCCGCACTCGGTCCGGGCCCGGCGGGCGGAGGCCCACTAACGGAGGACTCGCGCCATGCTCCGCTCGTCGCTCGCCGCCCTGCTCGCCGCCGGGGTCGGGCTGGCCACCGACCCCGCCCCCCCGCCCCGCCCCGTCACCCCGGCCGAGCAGTTGAAGCGGCTCGTCAAGGAGTCCGAAGAGATCGACGCGACGTTCATGAAGGAACTCCGGGCGGACCGGACGGACGAGGGCGCCATCCGGGCGAACGAGAAGCACCGCCGGGCCCTCGGCGACTGGTCGGAGAAGGCCCTGCGGCTGGTCCGGGCCCACCCGGAATCGCCCGAGACGTTCGGCGTGATCGCCGCCTACCTGGACTGGTCCAGCGTCAACCTGCCCGAACTGCTCGGCGTGCTCCGCAAGCACCACTTCGCCAACCCCGACCTCGGCCGGCTGTTCATGGGCCTCGTGCAGGACCGGAAGGACGGCCCGGCGTTCGTCGAGGAGGTGGCCGACGAGCACCCGCTCCCGGCCGTCCGCGGGGAGGCGGCGCTGGCCCTCGGCTGGTTCGCCAAGTGGCGGCTGATGCAGGACGGGGAGGAGCGGTTCGGGTTCCGCGGCACGCTGCCCGAGGCCGACCGGAAGCGGTGGGAGGCGCGGGGCGAGAAGTACCTGACCCTGGCGGCCGAGAAGTACCCGGACGGGGAGGCCCGCGGCCGGGGGGCCGGGAAGGTCGGGCCGGCCGCCCGGGCGGAGCTGGTCGGACTGAAGAACCTGTCCCGGCTGCGGGTCGGGCGGGAAGCCCCGGAGCTGGCCGGGGAGGACCTCGACGGCAAGCCCCTCAAGCTGAGTGACCACCGGGGGAAGGTGACGGTGGTGGTGTTCTGGGCGTCCTGGTGCGGGCCGTGCATGAAGGATGTCCCGCACGAGAAGAAGCTGGCCGAGCGGCTCAAGGAACGGCCGTTCACCCTGGTCGGGGTCAACGGGGACGACGACCCGGCGGACGGGAAGGCGGCGGCCGAGAAGGCCGGGATGCCGTGGCGGTCGCTCAAGGGGTGTGCGGACGGCCCGGGCGGGCCGCTGACCCGAGCGTGGAACGTGCACTCCTGGCCGACGGTCTACGTCCTCGACGCCGCCGGCGTGATCCGGTTCGTCGACACCCGCGGGGAGGACCTGGACCGGGCGGTCGACGGCCTCTTGAAGGAGATGGAGAAGGATTAGCGGCCGCTACAACCCGGCCGCGGCCGCGGCCGGTTCGACTCGGGTGGTGGCCGCCGGCGGGGCGGCCCGCGGGGCCCGGTTGGGCTTGAACAGGAGCGGCATCCCCAACAGCATCGTCGCCAGCCCGAACCCGGCCGCCAGCCCGACCGCGTGCCACAGCTCGAACCGCAGCCCCGGCCAGAACGCCACGAAGTAGACCACGAAGAGTAGGAAGTTTAGTGAGAGGGCGATCCCGACCACCGCGTCGCTCGGGACGTACACCACCCCGAGCTGGTCCCCCCGGACGTACCGGGCGTCCGCGTCCACGAACCGCCGCTCCCCGAAGTACGTCTTCCGCCCGGTCCGCGGCTCGTCCTTCAGTTCCGCATCGAACCGGGCCGGCGGCCCGTCCCCCGTCTTGACCAGCATGGCCGCGGTCAGCTCGTCGCTCGTGCCGAGCTGGAACGTCTGGCCGCCGTCGTCGACGAAGGCCGCCCCCTTCCCGCCCGGCCGGCGGCGGAAGGTGCTGGTCCGCTCGGCCGGCTTCCCGTCCGGCCCGGGCTGGAACCCCTTGCCGGACGGGTCGGCCCGCCAGCGGACGGCCTCGAACTCGGTGAAGGCGGTGGTCGTGTACGGGGCGAACTCGAAGAACGTGTCGTACCGCCCGGGGGCCCGGCGGTCGAGCCACACCCAGAACGTCAGGAACCCGGCCACCAAGGCGGCGGCGGCCGCGGCCCGGATCGGGAGCCGGTCGGCCGGCTGCTGGTACAGGTAGCCCTGGACGATCAGCGCCCCGCCCCAGAACAGGACGAACAGAAAAGCGGCGAGCACGGCGAAGGTCAGCGGCACGGGCACGGGGGTCGCTCCGGGCGGGAGGGTCTAGTGTTTAGTGTGTAGTGGTTGGTGGCCCGTCCGCCCCCGTCCCTCACCCGCCTTCCCCCTCCTGCCTCAACTGCGATTGCTTCGGCCCCGCCGGCGGGTATAGTCCGCGGCCGGGCCGAGCCCCCGCCGCCGGAGGTCCGCGTGTCACCCGCCGGGTTCCTGCTTGTCGCCCTGCTCGTGCCGGCCGCCCCCGCCGACCCGCCCCGGCTCGGCAAGGGGACGGAGCTGACCTACGCCGGGACCGTCACCGAGGCCGTGGACCGGCCGGGCCAGCGGTTCCGCCGGGCCCACGACCTGGAAGTCCGGGTGCTCGTCCTCGACCGCCGGCCCGGGTTCGCCGACGCCGCCGTCCTGACGCTGCTGCGGCGGTCGGACGCCGACCAGACCGGACCCCCTGCCGCCCGGCTCGACCTCGTCCGCATCCCGGACGACGGCCCGGCCGTCCGGCTCGTGCCGACCGGCCCGGCCCCGCTCCGTCTCGCCCACGCCCCGGCCGCCGCACTCCTGCCGCCGCCACTCGACTCGTTCGCCCCGGCCGAGTTCGGCTGGCTGCCGCCGGCCGGCGGGGGGTGGGAGCCGACCGGGTTCGGGTTCGTGGCGGCCGAGCGGTGCGAGGAGGTCCGCCGGGCCGAGGCGTCGGCCGGGTGGGACCGGCCGCGGGGCGGGGAGACCGCTTGGCGGCGGGACGAAGCCGTGTGGGTGTCGGCCCGGGACGGGGCGGCCCGGCGGGTCCACCGGACGGTCGTGCAGCGGGACGGGGTCGGCCCGGCCCCGGCGGTACTGGTCGAGACCCGGTACGAGCTGAAGGGGCAGGCCCGGCTGATCGGCCGGACGCTCGACCGCTACCGGGACGAGGTAGAGGTGGCGACGACCGCGACCGACGGGCTGGCGGGCCTCCCGCCCCGGGCCCTCGACGCCCGGCTGGCGGAGCTGGCCGCGTACCTGGAGCGGACCGACCCGGGCACCCCGTACCGGGAGGCGGTGCTGGCCGCCCGGCGGCAGGTGGAGGCGGCCCGCCGCGGCGAAACCGGCCCGACCGGCACACCTTACCCGGCCGGCCCGACCCGACCCCGGGGCGGCGGTCGGCCGTGATTGTCCGGCGGCTCGGGCGGCCGGTACGATGGGGCAGTGAAGGGCGGCTCGATGGCCGAGTACGACCTGCCGGGGCCGGGGAAGGTCTGTGCCGCGACCGGCCGGGCGCTGAAGCCCGGCGACCGGTATTACGCCGTCCTGTCCGATGCCGGCGGGGAGTTCGTCCGGGCCGACTACGCGGCCGACGCCTGGGCCGGGCCTCCGCCGGGGCACCGGGCGTACTGGGCCGGGACCGTCCCGCCGGCCGACAAACCCCGGCGGCCGGTCGTCGACGACGAGGTACTGGTCGGCTGCTTCGACCGGCTCGGGGCGTCGGCCGACCCGGACGACCGGAACGTCCGGTACGTCGCCGCCCTTCTGCTGATGCGGCGGAAGCGGTTCCGGTTCGAGGACGCCGTCCGGGACGACGCCGGGAACGACGTGCTGCTGGTCCGGGACGTGAGGGCCGGGGCCGTCCACCGGGTCACCGACCCGCGGCTGGCCGACGACCGGGTCGGGGCCGTCCAGGCCGAGCTGTTCCGGCTGCTGGGGTGGGAGGCAGAGTGAACAGTGAGCAGTAAGCAGTGACCAGTCCGGACCACGTTACCGGTCATACCTGTTCTCTGCTCACCGATCACTGGTCACTGCCCACTGTTGACTTGTCACTGATTACTCCCGGGTGTCCCATGCGGTCCGTCCGGCTCCTGCTGACCGCCGCCCTGCTGGCCCCGGCCGTCGGGTGTACCTGGCTGAAGAACCAGACCGGCGGCCTCCGCCCGGCGGCCGGCAACCTCGACGAGGTCGAGTCGGTCCGGCTGGTCAACTACCTGAACACCCAGGCCGGCCACCTCCGGTCGCTGGAGTACGACGACATCCGCGTCCACGTCTCCGGCCGGGACGTGCCGATCCCGGCCAACCTGAGCGGCAGCCTGGTGGCCGCCCAGCCGCGGAACTTCCGGATGGTCGGCAAGCCGATGGTGGCAGGCGGGAAAGTCGACCTCGGGTCGAACGACGACCAGTTCTGGATTTACGTCCAGATCATGAGCGACCCGGCGTTCTACCGGTACGCCACCCACGCCGACTTCCAGTCCGGCCGGGCCCCGCTCCCGGGGAACGTCCCGTTCGACCCGGAGTGGGTGATGCAGGCCTTGGGCATGACCACCCTCCCCGCGACCAACGACTACACCGTCCGCAAGGACGGCAAGGACGGCGGGACGTACACCCTGAGCTGGCCGGCCGCCGGGCCGGGCGGCACCCGGGTGACGAAGGAGGTGGTGTTCGACGCCCAGGCGGCGACCGGGGCCCGGCCGCAGGTCCGCCGGCACCTGATCCGGGACGGGCGGAACAAGGTGGTGGCGTCGGCCGAGGTGAAGACGGCCCAATCGACCGTGGTCGTGGTGAAGGCGGTCCAGCCGGGCGGGATCGACCGGGTGACGGTCCAGTACCCGACCCGGGTGGTGCTGCGGTGGGAGGAGCAGGAGTTCGAGATGGACCTGGACCTGAAGCGGGCCCAGGTGAACCAGTTCACCCCGGACAACCCGGCCCGGCGGGACGAGTTCGCCCGGCTCTTCACCCGCCCGGACGACCTGTACCGCAACGCCAACCCGATCGACCTGGCCGGCGGGTTCGCCCCGGCCCGGTGACGGCGACCGTCTGGCCGGCGTGTCGGCGACTCGGTCCGCCCCATCACAACCGGATGTCTTGCCGCCCCGAAGGGGCGTCCGGGAGTAGCCCGGGGCGCCAGCCCCGGGGACCGAGTTCCAGAATCATCCGGAGCCCCGAAGGGGCGACCCCGGACATGAGAGGGTCGCCCCTTCGGGGCTCCAGGGTTGTTCGATAGGGTTGTTCGATCACGTCACCCGGGGTTTCACCCCGGGCTACTCCCGGACGCCCCTTCGGGGCGGCTGGGTGGGCCCAGCCAGTTCGTCCGGGACGGCCGGTGGTCGTCAGGGCACCTCTGCACACGGTTCTACCCGCCCCAGGCCGCGTTCTGGAGGACCACCCGGTAGCCGTCCGGGTCCTCGAACGTCTTGCCGGCCTTGTCCCAGTACGGGTTGACCGACGCGGCCGGCCGATACCCGTGCCGCTCCATCCGGGCGACGGCGGCCGCCCAGGCGTCGGGGTCCGGGAGGTAGAAGACGAGCAGGTTGTCGGCGGTCGGGGCCCGGCCGGCGGGGTGGCCGGCGTGATGGGTGAACTCCAGGTGGTAGCCGGCCCCGGCCCGGCCGAGCGCGACCCCGTCGAACCCGTCGTGGTCGCGGAACTCGGAGAGCACGTCGAGCCCGAGCCCGTCCCGGTAGAAGCGGACGACGGCCGCCAAGTCGTCGGTCGGCCGGGCCACCCGCAGGTGAGCGGTTCTGGGGCCGGCGGGCTCGCCCATCGGCTCGTCCCCCTACCCGGCGCTCGTCTGGGCCGCCTCGACCGGCGGGACGACTGGAACCGGTTCGAGCCGGTGGAAGTCGACACCGGAAACCCCGCCGGCCGACCACACGACGCCGCACCAGTCGGACTCGTACCCGGTCGGGGCCACGAGCCGCAAGTGCCCGACCGTGGCCGCTCCGGTGAGCCGGCCCCACCACCGGGCCAGCCGGCCGGGGGACAGCAGCTCGCGGGCCTCGGCCAACACTCGCTCGTGGAACTCCTCCGCCGGCGGGATCATGTCGTAGACGGTGCCACCGACCACATAGGCCAGAAGACCCGCCGGCGAACGGTCTGTCCGCCACGGGTGGAAGTGAACGGCGGTCGCGCCGTCCCGGACGGCCACCGCCAGGGCCATCAGCCAGAGCACCTCCCAGGCGTCGTCGGGCCCGTCCCAACTTTCGATCAGATGGACGACACGCATCGGGCAACCCCCGCCGGGCTCCTACCGTTCCGGGTCCGGGTCTTCTTGGACGCCCTCATACTGAAAGCGCCACATTGCCATCAGGAACTGGCTCAGGCGGTACGGGTGCGGGTGCCAGTCGGGTTCCGGCCGCCACTCCCAGGGGTCCTGGTTCAGACAGGTCGAGACCGGCGGGTCGGCCCGGCGGGCGTCGGCCACAGCCCAGAACGCGACGCACTGGTTCTCCTCCATGAAGACCAGCCGGCCGTCCTCCCAGGTCAACTCGTCCAACGGGTAGAGGCGGTTGTGTTGCCGGTTGATCGGGTGCCGGCCGGCCACGGAGTAGTAGTCGAGCAGGGCACCGGGGAGGACCAGCCCGCGGCAGGCGACGGCGGCCGCTACCGCGTCGTCACCGAGCCCCTGATCCGGCGCCAGCGGCTCGCCGGTGATGTCCGCCATCCGCCGGCGGTAGTAGGCCTTGAGCACGGCCCTCAACCCTTCAACATCCCGACCTTCTGGGCGTAGGGGAAGAGGCCGCCGGCCTCCAGGATCGGGGCCACCTCGCCCAGCGGCAGCAGCTCCCACTCGTCGCCGGTCGTCGTGTTCGTCAGCTTGCCCCCGGCCACGTCGATCACCAACTCGTCGCCGGTGCAGACCCGGTCCACGAGGCGGGCCGTCGTCTCGAACGGGATCAGATACCCGCCGTTGACCGCATTCCGGTAAAAAATGCGGGCGTAGAACTCGGCCACCACGGCCGTGATCCCGGCCGCCGCCAGGGCGATCGGGGCGTGCTCCCGGCTCGACCCGCAGCCGAAGTTCTTCCCGCCGATCACGATCTGGTACGGCGAGACGAACTCGTCGGCCGGGCCGTGGAACGGGACGTGCCCCTTCGGCAACCCGGCCGCGTCGTCCGGGACTCCGCACAAAGCGTACTTACCGAACATTTTGTATTCGGCCGGGATCGAAGGGTTGTACGTGAGGTACTGGGCGGGGATAATCTGGTCGGTGTCGACGTTGTCGCCCAGCACGTAGGCCCGGCCCTCGATCCGGTCTCGCATGGCGTCTCCTGGGCTGCCCGGGGGTGCCGGGGTCGGGGGCTAGCTTACCCCGGCGGCCGGCCCGCGGGAAGCGGCCGGCCACCTCGCCCGCCCGGGTTCCGCGTGCTAAACTGGGCCGTACCGCCCGGACGACCGCCCAAACCCGCAGGTTCGCCCCCTGCCTCGTGGCCGCACAACCCGGCCCGGTGGAGCAACCCCGGCGTATGCGCGCGCGACTGACCGTCGAGTCCGGCGACTGCAGCCCGGCCGTCCTCGACCTGGCCCCCGGCACCCCCGTCACCCTCGGCCGCAGCCGGGACAACACCGTCGTCCTGAAGGACGACCTGGCGTCCCGGCTGCACGCCAAGGTGTTCTTCGAGGACGGCCGCTGGCGGCTGCGGGACTTCGGGCTCAACGGCACCCGGGTGGACGGGGCCCGGGTGACCGGGGCGGCCGACCTGGCCGACGGCCGGGCCATCCGGATCGGCGACGTGGTCCTCCGGTTCACCACCGGGGCCAAGCTCCCGCCCGCCACCCCCCTGCCGGCCGACCCGACCGTCGGCGGGGCCTCCCCGGGGACCGAGGTGGTCCACGCCGGGGCGGCCCCGACCGTCGCCGTGGTCCCCGGCCCGGCCGGCCGGAGCCACCACGGGGCCACCAAGGTCCACCCGGTCCCGGCCGACCGGGCGGCCGCCGCCGACCCGCCCCCGGAGCTGTCCGAGAGCCAGCTCCGGATGGACGAGATGACCGCCCTGTGCAACTTCATGTCCGGGGCGGTCGAGACCGAGGACGCCCGGGACCTGATCGCCCTGGCCCTGCGGACGATCCTCCACCAGACCACCGCCAAGCACGCCGGCTACCTCGGGCTCGACCCGGACGACCCGACCCCGAAGGTGGTGATGCCGGAGTCGGCGGCGGTCGACGCCCGGCTCAGCCGGCGGCTGACCCAGCAGGCCCAGCAGACCGGCCGGACGGTCTGGCTGGCCCCGGACCTGACCGCCGCCCACCCCCCGACCGACAGCCTGTCGTCGTTCGCCGACGCCATCTGCATCCCGCTCAAGGCGGCCGGCGGGGCGTTCGCCGCGCTGCACGTCTACCGGACCGGGCGGGCGTTCCTGGAGCGGGACGTGCGGTTCATCGAGGCCGTCGCCGGCTACCTGTCGCACGGGCTGGAGGTCCACCGCAACCGCCGGACCCTGGAGGCCGAGAACAGCCGGCTCCGCATCCACACCCCGGCGGCCGACGACATCATCGGCGGCAGCTCGGCCGTCATGCACCTGCGGCAGCTCATCCTCCGGGCCGCCCCCCAGGGGTTCACCGTCCTCGTCCACGGGGAGAGCGGGGCCGGGAAGGAGCTGGTCGCCCTGGCCATCCACCGCAACAGCCGCCGGGCGGCCGGCCCGCTGGTCGTCGTCAACTGCGCGGCCATCGCCCCGACGCTCCTGGAGGCCGAGCTGTTCGGGTACAAGAAGGGGGCGTTCAGCGGGGCCGACCGGGACCACCCCGGGCTGTTCCAGCAGGCCGACGACGGCACCCTGTTCCTGGACGAGGTCGGGGAGCTGTCGCCCGAGTGCCAGGCCAAGCTCCTGCGGGTGATCGAGGGGAAGGCGTTCCGCCCGGTCGGGGCGACGGCCGACATCAAGGTCGACGTGCGGATCGTCGCCGCCACCCACCGGGACCTGGAGAAGGAGGTCAAGGCCGGCCGGTTCCGCCAGGACCTGTTCTTCCGGATGAAGGTGATCCAGATCCGCGTCCCGCCGCTGCGGGAGCACCCGGAGGACATCCCCGAATTGGCCGGGTTCTTCCTGGCGAAGGTGGCGGCCGAGTGCCGGCGGACGTTCCGGATCGCCCCGGCCGCGATGCGGAAGCTCCAGTCCTACTGCTGGCCGGGGAACGTCCGCCAACTCCGGGCGGTGATCGAGAGCGCGGCGGTGATGAGCGAGGCCGACGCCCTGGAGGCCGACGCCTTCCCGCTCGGCGGGCTGTCCGACCACGGGTCCCCGGCACCCCAGGCCGACGTGCCCCCGAGCCTGGACATGGACGAGATCGAGACCTGGGCCATCCGCCGGGCCCTGAAGCAGACCGGCGGGAACGTCAGCCACGCCGCCAAGCTGCTCGGGATGAGCCGGGACACCCTGCACACCAAGCTGAAGAAGAAGGGGATCGACCGGTCGGCCGCCGCCGACAGCGGCACCCCCGAGCCGGCCGAGGTGCATTGAGCCGGGGCCGGAAATGAGTTCGGCCCGGGGACACACCCCACACCGAACGAATCGATTTGCGGCTGAACACATCCGATCGCGGCCATACAAATCACGGTCAGACGGCAGGCTGTCACCGCAAGCCGTGTCGCTGGCCGGCCTTATACGGTTCCCGGTTAATCCTTGCCGGGAACCGTGTTACTTCGCTTGCGACCCCGGCTGCCCGTCGAAGCGGTCGAAGGTCAGCCCGTGGACCCCGCCGGTCGGGTTGAACCGCGATTCGAATCCGTAGACACCGCCGGTCGGGTTGACGCGGTGTCCGTGGACCCCGCCGGCCGCCCGGCGGAACACCATCACCGTCGTTGCCCGCTTCCCCTTCCCAGCGAACAGTTCCCGCAACCTCGGGCTGGTGAAGTCGTCGGCCGTCAGGGTCATCTCCTGGGTCCCGACGTACTCCCACCCGGCCGCCTCCCGGGCCGCCACCGCCCCCTCGAACTGGGCCGCCGTCGGCGGGGTCAGCAGCGGTTCGTACTCGAACTTCGACCGCCGGGTCGCCCGCTCGACGGCCCGCACCGCCGCCTCGTAATCCGCCTGGGCCCGGTCCAGGTCCGCCTTCGCCCGCTCGACGGCCGCCTTCGGGTCGGCGTCGTCCGCCGGCTTACCGGCCGCCAGGCGGTCTTGGAACCACGCGACGGCCCCCTTCGGGTCGTCCCGACCCGGCCCGAACGGGTTGTTCGAGTCCGGCGTCTTCGGGCCGGGCGGCTGGGCGAACAGCCCGGCCGTCAGGCCGCCGGCGGCCACCAGCCCGAGCGCGAACAGCTTCGCCTTGTGGATCGCCATCCCGGTAACTCCCTGAGCCAGTTGTGACACCGCGGCCGACACCTCGGCTGCGGACTGGATTGCGGCCGCCTTCCGCATCAAACCCGCCGACACCGCCGGCCCGGCCGACCCCGTGACCGCCGCGGCCACCCCGGCCAGGAACCCCCGGCCGGTCAGCCGCTCGGTCAGCCGGGCCCGCGCCCGGGCCAACAGTCCGGCCACCGCCCCGGGCGTCCGGCCGAGGTCGGCGGCCGCGTCCTTGAGCGGCCGGTCGCCCAACCCGCACAGGACGAACGCCGTCCGCATCGCCGCCGGCAGCCGGCCGACCTCCTCGTGCAGGGCGACCTGGACCGCCTCCCACTGGG
>JAIEQO010000310.1 GCA_019747655.1 Gemmataceae bacterium
CGGATCACCCCGGCGTTGTTCACCAGGATATCGACCCGGCCCCAGTCCGCCAGCACGGCCTCGACCACCCGCTCGGCCGCGGCCGGGTCGGCCACGTCCGCTTGGTGGGCCCTGGCCGTCCCGCCGGCGGCGGCGATCTCCTTCACCAGTTCATCGGCCGCGGACTGGCTCCCGCGGTAGACGAAGGCGACCTTCGCCCCCTCCCGGGCCAGGGCCCGGACGACCGCCCGGCCGATCCCCCGGCTCCCGCCGGTCACCAGGGCCACCTGGTCCTTGAGCGTCATCGCGCCTCCCGGGTCAGTTCCCCGGTCAGGAGTGCCCACCGGGCCCGGTAGAAGTCCCGCAGCTTGTCGTCGGCGGCCGCGCCCGCCGGCCCGCGGCCGGCCAGCCCGTACCCCCGCAGGGTGAACTGGGCCGACACCGTCTGCCGGCCGGCGTCGTCGGCCGCCTTCCCCTTGAACGCCGCCGTCTCGGCGTCGTGCTTGACCAGCTCGACGGCCACGTCCATCCGCCGGCCGGGCTGCATGAACGTCCCGTACTTGACCGTCTTGACCTCGCGGAGGACGACGACCGGGTGGGCGAACCCGGTGGTGGCCCGCCACAGCCACCCGGCCGCCTCGACCGCCGCCTGGAGCATCAGCACCCCGGGCATGACCGGGAACCGGGGGAAGTGGTCGGCCAGGTACTCCTCCCCGAGGGTCAGGAACTTGGCCGCCCGCAGCGACCGGCCCGGCTCCCAGGCGTCGACCCGGTCGATCAGGTGGAACCGCATGCTCCCGCCGGGCCCGCGGGTGGGGACCGTCCGTGTCGGTGGAAGGTGAGAGTATACGGGGCCGGCGGGGGCCGGACAACCCCGCGGCCGGGGCCGGGGATTCCGGTCCTCCGGCTTGCCCGGCCGGTCGGCGGGAGTACCATACCTCTTCCGATTCTCGGCACACCGACCGGTGCATCCGGACGAGGAGACCGACTATGGCGGGGCGGCGGCGCGGCACCGGGCGGCGGAAGGTGGGCCGGAAGAAGCGGCGGATGCGGGCCAAGATTCGGCACCGGAAGTAGCCCGCTCGTCGGCGTACCAGGGGTTTGCACCCCTGGCTACAAGCGGTCGCCCCTCCGGGGCTCCACAACATTCGGAGCCCCGGAGGGGCGACCGCTTGTAGCTTGTAGCCCAGGGCGGGAGCCCTGGGTCCGAAGGCCACATCACCCGTCGAGTCCCGCCCATTCCCTCGGCTTCAACCAGTAGTCGGTCAGCGCGGCCTCCGGCGACCCCGGGGCCGGCCGGTAGTCGTACACGTACCGCACCACCGGCGGCAGGCTCATCAGGATGCTCTCGGTCCGGCCGTCGGTCTTCAGCCCGAACACCGTCCCCCGGTCGTACACCAGGTTGAACTCGACGTACCGGCCCCGGCGGTACTCCTGGAAGAACCGCTGCTCCGGCGTGTACGCCAGCCCCTTCCGCCGCTCGACGATCGGCAAGTACGCCTCCAGGAAGGCGTCGGCCGCGTCTCGGACGAAGGCCCACATCGCCTCGATCGCGTCCCGGTGGTCGAAGAAGATGCCGCCGACGCCGCGGGCCTCGTTCCGGTGCTTGAGGAAGAAGTAGTCGTCGCACGCCGCCTTCATCGCCGCGTAGTCGGCCACCCCGGCGTGCCGGTCGCACACCCCCTTCCACGTCCGGTGGAAGTGGACCACGTCTTCCTGGAACGGGTAGTACGGGGTCAGGTCGGCCCCCCCGCCGAACCACGCCTTCGACCCGTGGGTGAGGTAGCGGAAGTTGGCGTGCACCGTCGGCACCAGCGGGTTCCGCGGGTGGAGCACCAGCGACGCCCCTGTGGCCGTGAACGTCAGCCCGTCCCCGGGCATGCTCCTGGCGAACTCCGGCGTCAGCTCGCCGTACACCTCGGAAAAGTTGACGCCCCCCTTCTCGAATACCCCGCCGTCGGCGATCACCCGCGACCGGCCGCCGCCCCCGCCCGGCCGGTCCCAGGCGTCCTCGCGGAACGAGCCCGCCCCGTCGGCGTCTTCTACCGCGGCGCAGATGCGGTCCTGGAGGCCGCGGAAGTATTCAACCGCCCGGTCGTGCATGGTGAGTGGCTCGAAGACGAACCGGGCCGCACGATTAAGACCGATCCGGCACGATCAAAGAAGGGCTGTTCGTGTCTCGATCGTTCTTCGATCGGGTTTTTATCGTGCGGCCCGGTCTTGTTCGGTTCATCGGGGTTTAGCTTATCGACCGCCCGGGGCACCCGCGGCCCGTAAGCTAATGACCGACTACCAGTGACCAACGACAGGTGAAGCCATGCGGACCGGACTCCTCGCCGCCCTCGCCGTGCTGGTCGCCCCGGCGGCCGCCCCCGCCGCCGACCCGCCGGTGGTGTTCCAAACCCAGCCCATCGGCCGGCTGCTCGAAGACACCCGCGCCCTGACCAAGCTGCTCGGCGGAGATCAAGCGGTCAAGGAGCTGGACGCCGGGGTCAAGCGGGCCCTCGGCGAGAAGGGGTTCGACGGGCTCGACCTGTCCCGCCCGGCCGGCGGGTACGTCCTCCTCCCGGCCGACCCGAAGGGGGCGGTCGGGGTGCTGGCCCTGCCGGTCACCGGCGAGGAGGGGTTCGCCGGGCTGTGCGAGCGGTGGAACAAGGGCAAGCCGAAGGCCCTGGGCGACGGGGTGTACGAGGTCCCGTCGCTCGACCCGGCGGTCGCCGCCCTGGCCCGGGTGACGGACGGCTACGCGTACATCGCCACCGCCGCGAAGGGCGTGGACCTGGCCAGGGCCGTCGGCCCGGACCTCGTCCCGTTCGGCAAGCTGTACGACCCGGCCGAGCCGGCGTGGGTGGCCGGGCGGGTGTACTTCGACCGCCTCCCCCCGGGCCTGCGGGAGAAGGCGACGGCCGGGCTGGAGGAGGCCAAGAAGGCGGTCGCCGGGGCCCAGCTCCCGCCGGAGGTGGCGGACGCGGCCAGGGGGGCGTTCGACCAGTTCGTCAAGCTCTCGAACCGCTACCTCGACCTGTCGAAGGGGGCGAAGGAGGCGGTGGCCCGGCTGAACCTCGACCCGGCCGCCGGGCAGGCCTCCGCCGAGCTGACCCTGTCGGCCGTCCCGGGGTCGCCGCTGGCCCTGGCGATCGCCGCCCGCAAGCCGACCACCAACGCCTTCGCCGGGCTCCTGACCCCGGACGTGGTCACCGGTTTCCGGACCCGGCTGCCGCTGTTCAACGAGGAACTGAAGGCGTCCGCGGTGATCGGGCTGGAGGCCCTGAAGAAGCAGGCGGCGAACATCCCGGTGCCGCAGGCCCGGCCGTTCCTGGAGGAGCTGGCCGACGGGGCGATTCGGACGGCCAAGGCCGGCGACGCAGACGTGGCCGGGGTGATGCGGGGGCCGAACAAGGACGGGGCGTACACGGCCGTCGGGGCGGCGGTGTTCGCCGACCCGTCGGGGGTCGAGAAGGCGCTAAAGAAGCTGATCCAGGCGGAGGCCCCGGCGGACTTCAACGACCTGATCAAGTGGGACGCCGAGAAGGTGGGGGACGTGAGCATCCACGTGTTCGACCTGCACCGGTGGAACGAGGAGCCGGCCCGGGAGATGCGGAAGCTGTTCGGCGACGAGTGCGTGGTGGCGGTGGCGTTCGCCCCGACGATGGTGGTGGGGGCGGCCGGGCCGGACGCGGTGGCGGCGGTGAAGGGGGTGCTGGCCCTGAAGCCGGCCGAGGCCCCGGTGCTGGACGTGGTGGTGAACCCGGCGAAGGTGGCGCGGATGATCGGGGCGGTGGACGAGCGGGAGGCCGGGGACGCGGCCCGGGTGCTGGGGCAGGAGGACAAGCCGGTGTCGGCGGCGTCGCTGGCGGTGACGGGGGGCGCGGAGCTGAAGGTGACGCTCGGGCTGAACCTGAAGCTGTTCGCCGGCAGTTGGCTCGGGGCCCGGTCGGGGGCGGCGTTCGAGCCGGTCGAGCCGGGCCTGAAGAAGTAGCGGCTACAGGGCGGCCCCGGGGGCTGACACCCCGGGGCCGACGCCGTTCGGAGTCGATTTCTTGAAACCTTCATACCAAATTGCGGTAATTCGTGGTTGACGGGGAAGGGGGGGGGGTTATAACTCGTGGTGGTTCGGAGGGCATGGTCACACACCCGGAGAATCACCATGCGGACGCTCGGTCTGTTCACCCTGGCGGTGCTGCTGGTGGCGATCCTCGGCTCGTCCGAGGCGAACGCCGATCCGCCCGGCTTCGGGGTGTCGCTGAACAACGTGAAGGTAGAGAAGGCGCTGGTCAAAGCCGACGGTACGTACACCTGCCCGTCCGACCACGAGGTCATCGGGGGCTGGGTGATTTTCACCGTGGAACAGGGACAGAAGGGTACAAACACCAAGTTCCCGGCGCTCGTCGTCAAGGACAACAAGGGGAATGCAACCCTCAACTGGGACGGCATCGGCGCGGTCTCCGATGGCACCTACTCCGCGAAGTGCGTCCTGACGTTCAGGAAGAAGAACCCGGGTGTCGGTGACGCCGCGTTCGATGTCCCTAGTAACGAGAAGACGGGCGTGGTGATCAAGAACTAGCGTCGGCCGGCCGGCGGCCGCACGCTGGGGTAACGTCGCCCGGGAGGAGGTGGCATGATGCGGGCCTCACGGAAAGCCGGATTCACCCTGCTCGAACTCTTGGTCGTCCTCGCCATCCTGGCGTTGCTGGTCGGCCTGCTCCTGCCGGCCATCCAGCAGGTGCGGTCCGCGGCCGCCCGGGCGCGGACGATGAACAACCTGCGGCAGATACAACTAGCGGTCCACAACTTCGCCGCCGCCCACGCCGACCGGTTGCCGACGTTCGACGGCGACAAGCGGGGGCCGAACCCGGGCCAGTCGGCGCTGGCCGCCGTGCTGCCGTACCTGGAGGAGACCGCCGCCTGGCAGATGGCGTCGGCCGACGTGCTGACGGCCCCGAGCGTCCGTACCTTCCTCGACCCGGCCGACCCGTCGCTCGACCGGCCCGCGGAGCTGCCGTTCTACCCGGGCCCGGACCCGCTGTCAGACATGACTCTCGAGTTCCTGCGGGCGGCCAGGGTCGGGCTGTCGAGTTACGCCGTCAACGCCCAGGCATTCCGGTCCGGTTACCGGCTGTCGGGCTCGATTCCGGACGGTCAGTCCCAGACGATCGGGCTGGCCACGCACTACGCGGCGGTCTGCGGGCGGGCCAACGGGGCGTACTTCAAGTACGCCCAGTACGGGGCTGCGGACGGGGCCGGGATGTTCCGGCGGGCGACGTTCGCCGACGGCGGGCTGTACCGGGACTCCGGTTCGCACTTCGCGGACTACGTCCCGCACACGTCGGGCAACCCGCCGGTCTCCCGGCCGGTCCAGTACATCATGTTCGGGCCGTACTTCCCCGACTTCGACTACACGTTCCAGGTCGCCCCGCGGATCGGTCAGGGGGGGTACGAAGGCGGGGGGTGCGACAAGAACACGACCCAGACCGGCTACCCGGCGGGGATGTGCGTCGCCCTGCTCGACGGGAGCGTCCGCCTCTTCTCCCCGTCCGTCAGCACGGCGACGTACTGGGGGGCGGTCACGCCGGCCGGCGGTGAGATTCTCGCCGACTGGTGAGACTTCGGTAGTGGGTACAGTCGACCCGGTGGGCCATCGCCGGGTCATTTGCCGGTCGCCCGAGCCCCAGTCGTTTACCCCATCAAGATGCCCGGCCCCGGCCCCTGCCCTTGCACAGACGTGGGGTAGGCGGCCGACGCCTTCGTCCCGTTCGCCGTCGCCGGCCGCGTCTTGGCCATCTCCCCCTCCGGCCACGCCGAACCCTCTCGCAGACTAGCGGGTTCCGGCGGCGGGTGCAATTCCGCCGGATTTCCTTGACAGTGACAATTTGGATAGTAGTATACTAGATATCAGTACTTGTTCCCGGTCCCGAACACGGGGGGACCATGTCACCGACGCCGAAGCCCGCCCGATCCCGACTGTCGCCCGCGACGAACCCGCCCCACCCTGGCAGCGTGACGGGACACAGGATCGCCCGGGTTCTCTCTCAACTCCAAACCGGGCAACGGGTTCAGTCGCCGAAAAGGGGCCACCGTGACAGGGTACTCGGCCGCATGGCCGCCCGGTTTACGACCGAAACGACGGCACAGTTCGGGGTTGCGGCCGCACGACCGGCAGGGCTCAAAACGAAGGGGGGGAGGGGGTATAGCACCACAACCATCCGGCAAGCCGCGGTAGACAAGCAGGTTTCCGGCGGGTATAGCGGCCGGCGAATCTCGGCGGAGGGCGGTGACGTGGCCGACGACGCGACCGAACTCATCGTCGAGACCCAGCACCTGACCAAAATCTACGGCAACCGCCAGATCGCCCTCAACGACGTGTCGCTGACCATCGAGCCGGGGTGCGTCCTCGGGCTGCTCGGGCCGAACGGGGCCGGCAAGACCACCTTCCTCCGGCTGGTGCTGGGGCTGCACCGGGTGACCGCCGGGTGGGCCAAGGCGTTCGGCCGGACCATGACGCCGAACTCGGCCGACCTCCGCCGCCGGATCGGCTACATCCCGACCAACCCGCAGTTCCCCCGGGGCATGACCCCGATCACGTACCTGGACTACATCGCCCGGCTCTTCGGGTTGCCGGCCGACGTCCGCAAGCCGCGGCTGGCCACCCTGATCCGGGCCGTCGATCTGCTGCCCCACTCGGGCGACCCGATCGCCCACTTCACCCCGGGGATGACCGCCCGGCTGGCCGTGGCCGCCAGCCTCATCAACGAGCCGGACCTCCTGATCTGGGACGAGCCGACCCACGGGCTGGATGTCGAGGCCCGGCGGAGCATGTTGGAACTCATCAAGACGCTGGCCGCCGAGAAAACCCTGATCCTATCGAGCCACAACCTGACGGATGTTGATGAGGTGTGTAACCACGCGGCGGTGTTGAACAAGGGCCAGCTCATCTTCCACGGCACCCTCCAGGACCTGAAGGGGCGGATCAAGAAGAACCACTACGAGATCGACCTGGACGGCGAGCAGAAGGGGATCACCAAGGCGGTGGCCGCCCTGCGGGCGGTGGCCGACGTGCGGCAGGTGGTGCTGCGGCAGCGGCGGCTGGACGTGAAGCTCGGCGACGACACCCCGAACACGGCGCTGTTGGCCCAGCTCTTCCAGGTGCTCAACGACCACAAGGTCACGGTCATCAGCGTCCGGACGGTCGGGATGCAGACCGAGCAGGCGTACCTGGAGCTGGTCGAGAAGGAGGAGAGCCGGGGGTTCGCCCGGCTCTACCGGGACGCGGAAGCAGCATGATCGGCAAGGACTAACCACAGAGTCACAGAGGGCACGGAGCAGAGGAAGGCAGAGTTTGATCGAACCGGTCATTCCCTCGGTGTTTTCCTCGGTGGCCTCTGTGACTCTGTGGTGAACTCTTTTCGGGCGTAGCCGTGGACCAATCGCCGCCGGTCGTGACGGTCCGGTTCAACAAGTTCCTGCCGTACTGGGCGGTGTTCCGGACCGACCTGCGGCAGACGGTCCGCGGGTGGGTGTACCGGCTGTGGGTACTGATGGCGGCGGCGGCCGCCGGCGGGTTCCTGGTGTACCGGGTGGGCCTGCACCGGGAGGCCGGTCTGGTCCAGTCGGCGGCCGCCCAGTGCGGCGACCTGCTCCGGCTGCTGGTGGTCGGCAGCATGGCCCTGGTGGTGGTGCTGGCGGTGTCGGCCGTCGGCGGCGAGCGGGGCACCCTGGCCGACTCGGTCCTCAGCCGCGGGATCAGCCGACACCAGTACTTCCTGGCCAAGCTGCACGCCCGGCTGGCGGCGGTGGTGCTGACGTTCGGCGGGCTGGGGGTGATGGTGCTGGCCGCCAGCTACTTCCTGTTCAAGGCCGACGCGGACACGGACCTGTCGGTGGCCGGCGGGCTGGCGGCGGTGGTCGGCGTGTGTGCGGTGCTGGCCGCGGTCGTCTCCTGGGGCGTGACGGTCGGGGCCCTGACGAACGGGACGGTGCTCGGCATCACCGTTTTCTGGCTGGTGCTGTACGGGGCCGGGTTCCTGCTGACGCTGGTGCCGGAGTCGTACCCGTCGCCGGACCGGGAGTTGGCCCGGCTGAAGTTCGTGCTAGCCGGGCAGTACAACCCCGGGGTGCTGGCGGACATCGTCCTCGGGTCGCTGGGCCTCAGCGGGTTGGCCGCGGCCGTCGGGCTGGTCGGGTTCGCCCGCCGGGACGTGTGACCGGCCGGCCGGTACAGTGACCCGGCCGACCCCCCGGGGACACCCGCCCATGCGGTACGAGTTCGTCGCCATCCCGGACGCCGACGTGCCGGCCGCGGCCGATCACCTGTTTCAGCACGTCGTCAGCACCTACGCCAGCGAGACGAACAAGACGGCGTCGGTGTGGCGGGCCATTCCAGACGACCGGCTCGACTTCCGGCCGCACCCGAAGGTGAACACGGTCCGCACCATCCTGGTCCACCAGCTCCTGTCCGAGCGGCGGTTCTTCGCCCAGTTCGTCGGGACCGCTGAGCCGCCGGTCGATCAGCTCCTGCCGGCCGGCGACGCCCCGCCGGTCGCCGCGTACCTGGACAAGTACCTCTGGCTGGCCCGACTCCGGCTGCCGCAGTTGGCCGACAAGCCGGCGGCATGGTGGCTCGAAGAGATGCCGTTCTTCGGCGGGCTGCGGCGGCAGCGGGCCTGGACGTTCTGGCGGCGGGTGCTCCACACCTGCCACCACCGGACCCAGGTGCAGACGTGGCTCCGGCTGGCCGGGGTCGAGCCGGTCCCGGCCATCTACGGCCCGTCGGGTGACATCACCTGGTCCGAGGCCGACCCGACCTACAGCACCGACGCGGCCGGGCGGTGAGCCACGCCTACTCCCCCACCAGGTACTTCTGGACGAACGCGGCGGTGGCGGCCGCCTGGACCTCGGCGTTCTTCTTCTTGGCGAACCCGTGCCCCTCGTCCTTCGCCGCCAAATACCACACCGGCGTCCCCCGCCGCTTCAGGGCCGACACCATCTGGTCGGCCTCGCTCGCCGGCACCCGCGGGTCGTTCAGCCCCTGGACCACGAACAAGGGCTTGGTGATCTTCTCGGCGTTGTTCACCGGGGCCGTCTTCTCCATGAACTCCCGGACCGCCGGGTCCCGCTCGTCCCCGTACTCGGCCCGCCGCAGGTCCCGCCGGTACGGCTCGGTGTTTTCCAGGAACGACCGCAGGTTCGAGATGCCGACCACGTCCACCGCGCACCGGATGCGGTCCGGGTAGTACGTCGCCACCGCCAGGGTCATGTGCCCGCCGTAGCTCCCGCCGGTCACCATCACCCGGTCGGCGTCCAGGTCCGGTCGGGTCTTGATCCAGTCCAAGAGTGCCGCGATGTCCTTGTACGAGTCCTCCCGCTTCAGCCCGTTGTCCAGCTTCAGGAACGTCTTCCCGTACCCCGACGAGCCGCGGATGTTCGGGTAGATGACCGCCACCCCGAGTTCGTTCGGGTAGTAGTTGGTCGCCCCCAGGTAGCCCGGCCGGCTCTGGCCCTCCGGCCCGCCGTGGATGTTCACGATCACCGGCCGCTTGCCGGCGAACTTCGCCGGCGGGCGGTACAGGAACCCGCTGATCTCCCGCCCGTCGAAGCTCTTCCAGGTGACCAGCTCCGGCTCGGGGAAGGCCGACGTGTCCAGCCCGCCGGTCTCGCTCTCGGTCCACCGCTCGACCTTCCCGGAGGCGAGGTCCAGCGAGAACACGTCCCGCGGGTGCTTGGCCGAGGAGAGGTGGAAGGCCAGGTCCTTCCCGGCCGGGTGCCACAAGAGCCCGGACACCGACCCCGGCGGCAGGGCCGGCGTCGGCTTCGGCTTCCCGGACTCGACATCGAGCAGGTGGAGCTTGCCGACCCCGGCCTCGTTCGTCACGAACGCCACCGTCTTGCCGTCCGGCGACAGTTCCACGTCCTCCACGTCCCACGGGATGTCGGCCGAGAAGACCTGCTCGCCCTTCGACCCGAGGTCGATCCGCACCAGCCGGCGGAACTCCGACCCCTTGTCGCTCGTCGTCCAGACCGCCTTGCCGTCCTTCGAGAACGTCCCGCCGCCGTAGCTGACCGGCTCGCCGCCCGTCTTCCGCGGGGTCAGGGCCGTCTTCTCCCCCGTCTTCAGGTCGATCAGCCAGAGGTAGCTCTCGTTGATCGACACGTACTCGACGGCCAGGAGCTTCGCGTCGTCGGGCGACCAGTCGGCCACCGACCACCCGACCCCCAGTTGGGCCACCATCTTGTCGCTCTTCGGGTCGGCCGGGTCGATCACGTACAGGTCGTTGTCCCGGCCGGTCCGGCGGGTCGAGGTGTAGGCCAGCCGGTCGCCGGCGTGCGACCAGACGCCGACGGTGTTCCGCGACTTGCCGTCGGTCAGCAGGGTGGCGGCCCCGGTGTCCAGGTCGAACCGGTACGTCTGATACCGCTCGTTGCCGCCCACGTCCCGGCCGAAGACGAAGAACTTCCCGCCCTTCGGCTGGAACCGGGCGCCGCTGACCCCCTCGGCGAAGAACGTGAGTTGCTTGCGGGCCCCGCCCGGGAACTTGACGTGGTGGGCCTGGGTGGTCTGCCCGAACCGGGTGCCGATCAGCAGCTCCCGCTTGGTCGGGTGCCAGTCGAACAGCCCGGCCGAGCGGGACTCGGTGTACCGCTGGACCTTCTCGGCCAAGTCCTGCGGGATCGGCGGCAGGCCGTCGGTGACGAGGTTGTCCCCCGGCTTTACCGCGTCGTCGGCGGTCAGGGGGGCGGCGAGCAGGGCGGCGAGGGCGACGGCGGCAGCGGGTCGCATCGGTCGGCTCCTGGTGCGGGAGGGGACTTGATTGTCGCCGGCCTGTCGTGACGGGGCAAGCGTCCGCCCTGCGGAACAAGGCGTTTTGCCGACCGGGCCGTGACCCCCCTCCCCCCTATTTTTGCCCGACCGCGGCTCGCGGCCGTAAGCCGAGTTTGAACCTGGGGATGAGTCCGGCCGGTGGGGCCTCCGGTGGTGGCCACCCCGCATTACTCGTGGGCGGAATCGGTCGCAAACCCCGTTCCCTTCGTGGCTTCCGGCAGCCCCCGAGCGTTCCTGGTGCCCGCAGCGCCGGCGAGCGGTCCGGCGCTGTGCCCGCCCGGCGGTCGGGGTCGGCGGGGTCGGGTGTTCGCGCTGGAGGTGGTCGCGGGAGTGACCATCTCGCGCCCTCGGGGGTGGGTCGGCCCGTCCGGGAGGACCCGATGGGTTTACTGTACAAGATAACACGTATATTCCCCGGGGTCAAGCTCTGTCGGGTGGGTGTAGGCTGGTTCGGGTGGCCGGGGCCGCAGGCCCGTCGTCCTCCGAAACGGTGTGCCCGGCGGCCCGGAGCGCGTCGGCCGCCCGGCCGGCGTGGTCGGCCTTGACGAACAGGAAGTCGGTGTCGAAGGTGGAGAGGGCGAAGACGCCGACCCCGGCGGCGGCCAGCGGGTCGAGCACCGCGGCCAGCACCCCGACGGCGGTGGTCAGGTCGAACGTCCCGGCCAGCCGCCACCCGTGCCAGCCGGGCTCGGACCGGACCCCGGGCGGGACGGCCGCCTGCGGGCAGACGACCGACAGCTCGTCCGGCGTCCGGGTGACGGACGCGAACGGGCCGGCGGCCCACCCGGGGACCGGGTCGGCGGGGTCGAGCCGGCAGACGGCGTACCGGCCGGGGAGCGGGAGCAGGGTCAGGGCGTGCGGCATGGTCGGCCCGGGGTGTGGGGGCTGGCCGCCCGGGGTCAGGGTATTTCCGGGCTGCCGGTGCGGCCCGGCCGCCGGTGGGGTAAACTCGGGTTGGCGCGGGTTTTCGGTTGGTGAGGCGGCGTGCTGGAGTCCCGGCTTCAGCCGGTCTTCGGCCCGCCCGGCCGGCTGAAGCCGGGACTCCAGCCCGACCCGCTCCACCGTCGTGAAACGCGCTCCAGGTGTCCGTCCGGGGGGTGGGCGAGATGGCCGAGTACGACTTCGCGGCCGGGGACGTGTTCTTCCGGGCCGGCGACCCGAGCGACCGGGCGTTCCTCGTCCTGGCCGGGCAGGTCGAGTCGCTGGCCGGGGACGCCCGGTCGGCGGTGTTCAACGCCGGGGACGTGTTCGGGGACATGGCCCTGGTCGAGGAGCGGCCGCGGGGGTCGACCGCCCGGGCCGTCACCGCCGGCCGGGTCCGGGCGATGACCCGGGACGAGTTCGAGCGGCTCTTGACCACCGACCCGGCCACCTGCCGGCAGTACCTGCGGTCGCTGCTGGAGCGGGTCCGGTCGCTGACCGCCCGGCTGAACGGGGAGGTGCCCGGGTCGCACGCGGCCGCCCCGGCCGCCGCCCCGGCGGCCCCGCCCCCGCCGGTGCTCATCAC
>JAIEQO010000503.1 GCA_019747655.1 Gemmataceae bacterium
CGTGGGCGTCGAGGAACCGGGAGAGCAGGGCGGCGTCGGCGGCCGGCGGCCCGGCCGCCCGCGGCGGGGTCGTGGCGAGCCGGCGGGCGACGGTCCGGAGGCGGGTCGGGTTCACGGCCCCTCCGTGGGCGGTCAGGAGACAGGTGCCCGGAACGGGCCGGATGATTTTCCCACCCCGCCGGGCTGTTGTAAACCCCGTCACCGGCATGTAACCGGCGGGGTTGACGGGCGGACCGGGGGCGGGACAATCAGGGAGGGTATTCTCCACATCCGACAAGGGACGGGCCTATGTGCTGCTTCTCGGGCAAAGTCGATCGGGTCGCGGACACCAACATTTTCGCCCGGGCGGCGAAGGACGGCCGGCAGTTCCTCGTCTACAGCATGCGGTTCCGGGCCGGGGACGACGTGGCCATGATTCTGCCGATCCCGACCCCGCCGGACAGCCCCGAGGACGCCGTCCGGTTCATCAACCTGGAGAAGTACCCGGCTTTCTTCGACGACCTCCGCAGCGGTTTCCCCGAGCCGCCCGCGGCACGGGCCGGAGGCGTCGGCGCGCCGAAGGCCCTCAAGGACGACGCCCCGCTCAAGGTGGTCGAGGTAGGCAGCTTCGAGGCGTCGTTCGTCCCGGCCGTCAAGGACTTCGCCCGGCTCGACGCCCGGTTCCGGCTGCCGGACGGTGTCTGGGACGAGCTGCCCCGGTACAAGAAGTACGGGTTTGCGGTGTTCAAGCTGAAGAAGGGCGACCAGAAGGTCCACCCGATGGCCTTCGAGTTCCCCCGGGCCGTCCCCGAGGTCCTGTTCTTCCCGACCGTCCACATCCACGACCGAACGGTCCCGGTCCGGGCCCGGTTCGACCATGCCCTGTTCTGCCAGGTCGGGACGGGAGCGGCCCCGATGTCGTGGGAGGAGTCGCCGGGGCTGGCCGGGTCGTTCGTGAAGGTCAAGGACGCGCAGGGCCTTATCGACCCGGACGGCCACGTCTACCGCAAGCCGATGCGGGGCGTCTTCGAGAACACCGACGTGGCCGTCTGACCGACCTCGACCAGGCCCAGCCGAATGTGGTACAAGTCGGGGTGGAGGGCGACATGGTGACCAAGTATGCGGACATCCCGCCGGGCTACGTCGCCCGCGGGTTGCTCTACCCGGTCGTGACGGTGGCTGAGTTCCACCAGATGCTGGCCGACGGCGTCTTCAACGACGGCGACCCGGTCGAACTCCGGGAAGGGTACTTGGTGACCAAGATGGGGCACAACACCCCACACATCGCCGCCGTCCATAAGCTCCGGAAGCGGCTGGAGCGGGCCGCCCCGTCCGGCTGGGAGACGATCTCGCAACTGCCGGTCACGCTCGCCGACAGCGAGCCGGAGCCGGACGGGTACCTGTTTCGTGGCGACGAGGCGACGCTCTCGGCCCGCAAGCCGCTGGCTGCCGATGTCGGGCTGGTCGTCGAGGTGGCCGACTCGTCGCTGCGGGAAGACCGGGTGTACGGGGGTCGGATGTACGCCCGGGCCGGCATCCCGTTGTACTGGATCGTGAACTTGATCGACGGCTTGGTGGAGGTTTACACCGACCCGGACCCGGCGGCCGACCCGCCGGCGTACCGGATCCGCATCGACTACCGCCCGGGACAAGACGTGCCGGTCGTCCTCGACGGCCAACCGGTCGGGGCCATCGCGGTGGCCGAGCTGCTCCCGTAGGGCACGCACCGCGTGCCGGGATGTCCGGTGTGGCACGCAATGCGTGTCCTACGGCAACCCGGTCAGTCGCAGCCGCAGACTTTGGCGAAGATGTCCGCCTCGTGGCCGGTGATGAGCCCGTCCTGGTCGGTGTCGCACCGGCCGACCGCGTCGTTGAACCGGGCGTTGTCGCCCAGCTTCTTCTGCCGGGCGTACAGGGTCACGAACGGCACCCCGAAGCAGGCCCCGCCCAGGTTCCCGTCGTTGTCCTTGTCCTTCAGGGCCTTGTTGAACGTCTCGGCCGCCTGGGCGTTCTCGAACCGGACCGGCCGGCGGGTCTCCTCCGCCCGCACCACCTCGGTCTTCGAGAACAGGGTCAGGCAGCCGGGCAGTAACACGCACGCCCCGGCCGTGGCGACCGCGGCGGCCGGCCGGTAAATGCGCATGGGCAGTCCCTCCCCCAGGAACCCACGCCACATACCCACACGTCCGGCCGAAAGCCAGTCCGATCGCCGGTGCGGAACCGGGTCAGTGGCCCTTGCCGGATTGAGCCAGGGCCTCGACCTCGGCGGCGGTGATGACCCCGTCCCGGTCGGTGTCGCAGCGGGCCGCGGCGTCGTTGAGCTTGGCGTTCTCGCCGAGGAACTGGCGGCGGCCGTACAGGTAGAACGGGGCCGGGCCGTGGAGCGTCGCGCCGACCTGTTGGGCCTGGTTCGCCCCCGACGCCGCCTCGAACCGGCGGGCCACCTCCGGCGACTCGAAGGCCACCGGCCGGCGGGGCTCGTCCGCCCGCACCACCTCGTCCGTCTTCAACAGACCCTGGCAGCCGAGCAGTGGCGGGAACGCCCCGGCCGCGAGGACCGCGGCGGGCAGCCGGTACGAACGCATGGCAATCCCCCTCCCGGAATGACCCGTCCATACTCGAATGCCCAGGCGGGGGCAAGATCGATCGGGGTGAGGTGTCAGCCCGGATCGGGAACCTTGCGAGGCTTGCGGTCCCGCCGAGCCGGAAGTGCCGTCGTCCACCTACCGACCTGGACGGTTTACAATAATAGTGATATAGTGTATACTAATAGCGACGGGGCGACTCCGTCCGTCGGGCAGGGGGTAGTCATGGCGGGATACGATCAAGGTCCAGTGTGGCTGGAAGTCGCTGTGCGGTCGGTGGTTGTGGCCGGTTTTCGGGCCGAACATGACAGGACCGTCAGGCTCGATGACCGCCGCCGTGGGGCAGAAGTCGTTGGCGGATTGACGGTTCGGTCGGGTATGGCCGGGAGGAGCAAGAAAGAGGGGGAGGGGGGGCATCAGTCCCCGCCGCCGAGGTCGAACCCGTCGAGCAGGTGGCCGAGCTTCTCCCGCTTGGTCTGGAGGTAGCCCCGGTTGTGGTCGCCGGGGGGCATCTGGATCGGCACCCGCTCGACGATCCGCAGCCCGTACCCCTCCAGCCCGATCACCTTCCGCGGGTTGTTGGTCAACAGCCGGATGTCCCGGACCCCGAGGTCGTGGAGGATTTGGGCCCCGATCCCGAAGTGCCGCAGGTCCGGGGCGAACCCGAGCCGGCGGTTGGCCTCGACCGTGTCCAGCCCCTCCTCCTGCTGGAGCTTGTACGCCCGCAACTTGTTCAGGAGCCCGATCCCGCGGCCCTCCTGCCGCATGTACACGATCACCCCCCGGCCGGCCTCGGCCACCTGCCGCATGGCGTACTGGAGCTGCGGCCCGCAGTCGCACTTGGCCGAGTGCAGCACGTCCCCGGTCAGGCACTCGCTGTGCATCCGCACCAGGACCGGTTCGTCCTGGGTTGGGACCGCCCCGTCGGCGGCCGGGAGGCCGACCCCGCCCAGGGTCAGGGCCAGGTGCGGCTCCTGGTCGACCATCGAGGTATAGGCGAACAGGTCGAACTCGCCGAACTCGGTCGGCAGCTTCAGCGCGATCTCCCGCCGGACCAGCTTCTCCCGCCGGCGGCGGTGCTCGATCAGGTCGGCGATGGTACACATCTTGAGGCTGTGCCGGTCGCAGAACCCGCGGAGGTCCGGCAGCCGGGCCATGCTCCCGTCCTCATTCAGTACCTCGCAGATGACGGCCACCTCGCGGAGCCCGGCCAGCCGGCACAGGTCGACGCTCCCCTCGGTGTGCCCGGCCCGGACCAGCACCCCGCCCGGGCGGGCGATCAGGCCGTCCAGGTGCCCCTTGTCCTGCACCAGGTCGTGCGGCCCGCTGGCCGGGTCGGCGCAGACCCGGATCGTCCGGCACCGGTCGAACGCCGAGATGCCGGTGCTCACCCCGGTCCGGGCGTCGAAGTTGTTGGTGAACGGGGTGGCGGTCGGGTCGAGGTGGACGCCGGGCAGGAGCTTGAGCCCGAGCCGGTCGGCATGCGGCGGGGCCATGGCCACGCACAGCCGGCCGCACGCGTGGCGGACCATGCAGATGACGGCCGCCGGGGTGGCGGCCTCGGCCGCCATCACCAGGTCGCCCTCGTTCTCCCGGTGCTCGTCGTCCACGAGCACGACCATCCGGCCGGCCCGGAGGTCGTCGAGGGCGTCGTCGACGGAGCAGAAGCCGGCGGTGGTGCGGTGGGGCATGGGGGCCTGGCCGGGGGGAAGGGGGCGTATGCCTATTCTAGCCACCCCGGCCCCGGCGGGGCCTACGGCTCATTCGGCTCCGGGGCCCCCATCGTGCCCGGCGGTCCGCCCGACTGGCGGGTCGGCACCGCCTTCAGGTCGCTCTCCAGCCGGACCAGCTTCCACTCGTACGCCGGCGGCAGGCTGGTCCCCGGGGTCGCGGTCGCCCCGCGGTCGGGGTCGGCCTCGGCCCGCAGCCGCTTCAGCTCGGCCAGGGCCCGCGGGTCCTCGCACCGGACGACCACCCGGCCGCGGGCGGCGGCCGTCACCCCCCGGCCGGAGTTCAACGGGATCTCGACCGGGCTCCGCACCTCGACCGCGTCGTCGGTGACGGTCATCACGTCGTTCACGTCCTTGCTCTCCTTCAGCCGGAACCCGGGCGGGTCGATCCCCTCGTTCGCCCAGGCGGCGGCGAACGTTAGGGCCCGGTCGGGCGGCGGTTCGCCCCCGCCGGGCAGCCGGTACAGCCGCCGGGCGGTCTCGTCGTAGAACGCGGCCGGCGTCTTCCAGCCGGCGACGGCGGCGGTCCCGAGCAGCCCGGCCCGGGCCGTGTCGGCGGCCACCGTCAGCGTCCGGAAGAACGGGTCGTCCCCGTGCCGGGCGTACTTCAGGAAGGCGTAGGGCCGGGCCGGCTGGGGGCGGGCCTCCTGGACGAATTGCCGGGCGTACCCCCCGCCCTGTCGCTCCAGGGCGGCCACGAACCAGCCGTAGGGCGTCAGCCGGACCTCGTCCAGCCGGAGATACCCGGCCGGGGGGAGGTAAACCTGCCACTGGCGGCCGGCCGGGGCGTCACCCGCGGCCGCCGCCTCGGACCCGCGGAGCTGGACGGAGACCGGGAACACCCCCTCCGGGCACTTGTAAACGCCCCGGACGGTGCAATCGATCCCGGCCGGGGTCATCTTCCAGTCCTGCAACCCGCCGGTGGTGAACTCGCCGCCCGGGTTCCGGCCGGCCAGCCGGACGAGGTCGGACTGGCGGAAGACCAGGTGTTCCGTCCGGTACCGGGCGTCCAGCCCGGCGGCGTCGTCCGGGGAGATGGCCGCCCGCTCGTTCGGGTCCCGGGTCCGGTGGAACGCCCGGGTCAGCTCCCCCCGGGTGATCGCCCCGGCCCACCGCTCGACCTCGCCCTTCGCCTCCGACCGGATCGAGTAGTCGACGGCGAACAGGTACGCGAGATACCCGAGCCCGCCGACCACCGCCGTCCACCACGCGGCCGCCGGCAGGTCGACCCCGAACAGCGTCCCGGTCCGGGTCCCCTCGGCGTTGCGGATGACCCGCCGGGCGGCGAAGCTGAGGACCACCGCGGCCGCCGGCAGGACCAGCAGCCAGTCGACCAACAGCGGCTTCTTGTCGGCCCGGGCGGAGTACCCGAAGGCGACCAGCAGGAGGACGAACAGGGCGGCCACCAGGAACGCCGCGACCGCCAGCCAGGAGACGGGGACGTACGGGGCGGCGTCGGCGGTGGACGGCAGGGCCGGCGACCGGGTCGCCCCGGCGGCGGGGCTGGCGGGGGTGTCGGGCATGGCGGCGGGGCACCGGGTTGGCGGGGGCGGCGTTGTTGTACGGCCACCCGTTCTACGGGCCAACCGAGACCCGTGTTCGGGGAACACAGGAATGACGAATTCGAGAATGACCCACCAATGACGAAGGGAAGACAAGGGGGCATTCCCCGCCGGTGTCTTCCCTTCGTCATTGGTGGGTCATTCGTCCTTGGGCATTCCCGGCTTCGCCGGGCTACTCGTCCGTCGCCTGGCCGGCCTGGCCGGGGCTCGGGGCGATGGCCCCGGGCATCCCGGGGTAGGCCCCGGGGATGTTGGCCATCATGGTCGCGTTCCCGACCTGGACCTCCCCGGCCGCGTCCAGGTAAATCTTGTCCTGGAGGATTTCCTGGATCACGATGGCCATCTTGTCCGGGTCGCCCCGGGGGTCGACCAGCGGCTTGGCCCCGGTGTTCAGGGCGACCATCCGCTTCTGGATCAGGGTGGACAGCTTGAAACGGCCGCCCACCTTGTTCACGATCTCCTCTTCCTTCAGCTCGTCGAGCACGGGTCGATCCCCCTCCGGTGGAAGTCGTCGCGGATGATCTGTTCCAGGGCCGTGGTCGCCGCCGCGACCTCGTCGTTCACCAGCACCGTGTCGTACTCGTCCTGCCGGCTCAGCTCGTTGTGGGCGGTGGTGAGCCGAATCCGGATCGACTCGGCCGCCTCCCCGCGTCCCTCCAACCGGGTCTGGAGGATGTCGAACGCCGGCGGGGCCACGAACACGGTCAGCACGTCGTCCGGGTAGCGGAGCCGGACCATCCCGGCCCCCTGCACGTCGATCACCAGGATCACCCCGGTCCCGGACGCCCGGTACGGCTCGACCTCGGACAGCGGCGTCCCGTAGAAGTCCTTCTGGTGGACTTCGGCCCACTCCAGCATCTCGTGCCGGTCGATCGCCTCCCGGAACCGGTCCCGGGTCCAGAAGTGGTACGACACCTCGTCCACCTCGCCCGGCCGGGGTTTCCGGGTGGTGGCCGTCACCGCCCGCCGTAGGGGCAGCGACTTGCGGGCCAGCACCGCGTCCACCAGGGTCGTCTTGCCGACCCCGCTCGGGCCGGAAATGACCACGAGCGGGGCTCGGGGCATTGCGGAGTGCGGCATGCGGAATGCGGAATCAGGACCGGCGGTCGGGTTCGGGTTTTCCATTCCGCACTCCGAATTCCGCACTCCGCATTACTCCACGTTCTGGATCAACTCCCGAATCTTCTCCAGCGTGCCCTTGATCTCGACCGCGTGGCGGGACAGGGTCACGTCCCCGGCCTTCGACCCGAGGGTGTTGGCCTCCCGGCCCATCTCCTGGACCACGAACTCGAGCTTCCGCCCGGCCCCCTCCCCGCCGGCCCGGACGGCGGCCGCGAACTGGTCCAGGTGGGCGGCCAACCGGGTCACCTCCTCGGACACGTCCGACCGGTCGGCGAACAGGGCCACCTCCCGGATCAGGTGCTCCGGCCCGACCGGGACTCCGGCCTCGGCCACCGCCTGCCGGACCCGGTCGAGGATGCGCTGGCGGTAGGCGGCGGTGACGGCCGGCAGGTGGTCCCGGACCCGGCCCAGTTCGGCCCCGATGTGGGCGTGGTGGGCGAGCAACTCGGCGGCCATCGCCCGGCCCTCCTCCCGCCGCATCCCGTCGAGCTTGGTCAGTGCCGCCTCCAGGGCCCGCTCGACCGCCGGCCACTCGTCGTCCGGCGGGGCCGCCCCCTGCCGGGCGTTCTCCGGGGCCACCCCCGGCAGTGCCAACACACCGGCGAAGACGTGGGCGGCGGACGCCTGGGGGAGCCCGGCCGCCTCACACGCCTCCCGGACCTGCCGGAGGTAGGCGGCCAGGGTCGCCGTGTTCAGCCCCAGGTCGGCCGGCGCGGCCTGCCGGGTCACCCGGACGTGGATCAAGAGGCTGCCCCGGCGGACGTGCCGGCGGGCCACCTTCTCGACCTCGGCCTCCAGCAGCGGGTACGGGTCGGTGCCCCGGACCGTCACCTTCAGGTGCCGGTTGTTGACCGCCCGGGCCTCGACGGCGACGGCGGCCGCGGGCGTCTCGGCCCGGCCCTCGCCGAACCCGGTCATGCTCAGCAACACGCCGGCCCCTCCCGCCGCCCTCAGCCGGTCGCGCTGCCGGTCTGGTTGACCGGCGTGCCCGTCTCGTACTTGACCACCTTGACGTGGATCATGATGAGCAGGACCCAGAAGGCGGCCAGGTAGAGGGTGATCTTGACGAAGGCGTCGGCCGCCCGGGACCCGAACGGGCTCGACCCGCCGGCCCCGCCGAACGCCCCGGCCAGCCCGCCGCCCTTGCCCCGCTGGATCAGCACCAGCAGGATCAGCAGCAGCCCCACCCCGACCACGACGACGTTCAGGAGGTGGGACAGGAATCCGACGGCCAACAGCGACACGGCCGGTCCTCCGCAGGCTCACGCGCATCCGTTCCGCGACCGGGCCGCCGCCCGGGGTGAACGGCTACTCTACGACGGTCCGACCGGCCGGGTAGGGCCGGCCCGCGTTGGTTTGGTTTCGGAACCCACACCCTGCGCTGAAACCAATAAAATCGGTCTGATAGTCTGTCGTCCGATTAAACCACGGCCCGGACGATCGCCAGGAAGCCGTCGGCTTTCAGGCTGGCCCCGCCGACCAGCCCGCCGTCCACGTCCGGTTGGGCGAACAGCCCGGCCGCCGTGTCCGGCGTGACCGACCCGCCGTAGAGGATGGGAAGCCCCGAGGCGATCTTCTCGCCGTAAAGCGACGCGACCCTCGCCCGGACGAAGGCGTGGGCCTCCTGGGCCTGGTCCGGGGTGGCCGTCCGGCCGGTGCCGATCGCCCAGACCGGCTCGTAGGCGATGACGAGGCGCCCGAACTGCTCGTCGGTCAGCCCGGCCAGGGCCGAGTAGACCTGCCGCTGGAACACCCGTTCCATCAACCCCCGGTCGCGCTCGGCCAGCGTCTCGCCCATGCACAGGATGACGTGCAGCCCGGCTTCGAGGGCCGCGTGGACCTTGTGGTTGATGAGCGAGTCGGACTCGCCGATGACGTGCCGCCGCTCGCTGTGGCCGACGATCGCGTACCGGCAGCCGGCTTCCAACAGCATCCCCGGGCTGACCTCGCCGGTGAACGCCCCCTTCGGCTCGGCCGACACGTCCTGGGCCCCGAGGGCGACGGCCGATCCCTTCAGCGCATCGGCCACCGGCACCAGCCACGGGTACGGCGGGCACACCGCCACGTCCACGGACGGCGACGCCCCGACGCCGGCGGCGACGGCCCCGGCCAGGGCCCTCGCCTCGGCCAGGGTGGTGTTCATCTTCCAGTTGCCGGCGACCAGCTTGCGACGCATGGCTTCCCCAAGAACAGCCGCACGATGAAAACCAGATCAAGAACGATCAAGAGAAATTTAATAATTTTCTTATTATGTTGATTGGTTCTTATCGTGCCTTAATCCAGATTTTATCGTGCGGCTGGTTTTGATCTCTTCAGTTCTCGCTCGGGGCCCAGAACTTTCGGTCGAGGGCCTCGGCCAGCCGGCGGAGGTCGCCCATCAGGTCGAGGAACTGGTGCGGCAGGAGCGCCTGCGGGCCGTCCGACAGGGCCTTTTCGGGGCAGTTGTGGACCTCGACGTGGACCCCGTCGGCCCCGGCCGCCACGCTCGCCCGGCACATGCTCGGGATCAGGTCCGGCCGGCCGGTGGCGTGGCTCGGGTCGACGATGATCGGCAGGTGGCTTTGGCCCTTGACGTTCGGCACGGCCGACAGGTCGAGCATGTTCCGGGTGCTGTCCTCGAAGCTCCGGACGCCCCGCTCGACCAGCACCACGTCCTTGTTCCCCTCGGCCAGGACGTACTCGGCCGACATGAGCAGGTCCTTGACCGTCGCGCTCATCCCCCGCTTGAGCAGCACCGGCGTCTTGGTCTTGCCGCACTCCTTGAGCAGGTCGAAGTTCTGCATGTTCCGGGCGCCGATCTGGAGCATGTCGGCGTACTTCACGACGAGGTCGACCTGCCGCGGGTCCATCACCTCGGTGACGACCGGCATGCCGTACTTCCGGCCCACGTCGCGGAGGATTTTCAGCCCGTCCTCGCCCATCCCCTGGAAGGCGTAGGGGCTGGTCCGGGGCTTGAACGCCCCGCCGCGGAGGATGTTCGCCCCGCCGGCCTTGACGTACTTGGCGACCGCGTCCATCACCTCGTAGCTCTCGACCGCGCACGGCCCGGCGATCATCGCCAGACTCCCCTGGCCGATCTTCACCTTGCCGACGTAGACGGCGGAGTCGGTCTTGGAGAACTCCCGGCTGGCCAGCTTGAACGGCTTCTGGATGGCCAGGACCTGCTCGACGCCGGGGATGGCGGCGAAGTTCTGGGCCTGGGGCTTGGTCTCGTCGCCGATCACGCCCACGATGGTGCGGGTCTCGCCACGGCTGACGTGCGGCATGAACCCCAGTTCCTCGACCGTCTTGATGACGTGCTCGATCTGCTCGTGGCTGGCGTCCGGACGAATCACCAAGATCATTGGAGCCGGGAGGGTCGGAGGTCGGGTGCGGGGCGGTGGATATGTTACGGATCGGGCCGAGCGCCGGTGAGCGGCGCGGCGTCAGCCCGCCGGTGGTTCATCCGGGACCGTCGGCCTGACGGTCCGACGCTCACCGGCCCACTACTCGTCCGCCGGCTGGGCCGCCGGGAACGACCCCAGCACCGACACCGAGTCGCAGAGCTGCCCCAGGGCCGCGAGCGTCTTCTTGACCTTCGGGTCCTCCCGGTGGCCCTCCATCTCCAGGAAGAAGACGTACTCGCCCTTCGCCTCCCGGTACGGGAACGACTCCACCCAGGTGAGGTTGATCTTGTTCTGCTTGAAGACTTGCAGGGCGTCGGCCAGGGCCCCCGGGGTGTGGCTGATCTGGAACATCAGCCCCGTCTTGTCCTTGCCCGTTCGGGCGCTGTCGGCCAGGCCGATGACGGCGAACCGCGTCTCGTTGAACGGCGAGTCCTCGATGTTGTGGTACAGGATGCGGATGCCGTAGCGGACCGCGGCCTGCCGGCCGGCCACCGCGGCGACATTCGGCTCGGTCTGTACCAGCGTGGCCGCGTGGGTGGTGCTGGAGACCTCGTGGAGCGACGCCTGCGGTAGGTTCTTGCTAAGCCAGTCCCGGCACTGGCTCAGGGCCTGGGCCTTCGAGTACACCCGGCGGATTTCCGTCTGCTCGCAGTTGGCCAGCAGGTGGTGGTGGACCCGGTAGCGGATTTCGGAGCAAATCTGGACGTGCGGCATTCGGATGAACATGTCCAGCGTGTCGGTGATCCGGCCGTCGGTCGAGTTCTCCAGCGGCACCACCCCGTAGTCGGCGTGCTTCCGGCTGACCTCGTCGAAGACGGCCGCGATGTTGGCCGTCCCGAAGTAGTCCATCGCCTCCCCGAACCGCTCGATCGCGGCCAGGTGGCTGTAGCTGTAGGCCGGCCCGAGGAAGGCGATCCGCTGGACCTTCTGGATCGCCCGCGACCCGCTGATGAGTTCCCGGAAGATCGACCGGAGGGTGACTTCGCCGAGCGGGCCCTTGTTGGCCCGGACGACGTTGTTAAGGACCTCCTCCTCGCGGGCGGCCGAGAAGACCTCGCCCCCCTGGTCGGCCTTGACCTTGCCGATCCGGGCCGCCACGGCCGCCCGCTTGTTCAGCACCTCCAGGAGTTGCAGGTCGAACTTGTCGATCTGGGTGCGGAGGGCCTTCAGGTTCTCGCCGGACTTGTCGTCCCCGGCCGGGGTCGAACCCTTGTCGGATTTCGCGGGCATGGTCGGAGACCCGTTGGCGGGGCAAGGTTTCGGAAGAATCTACCGGCGTGCGGGGGGGGCGTCAACGAACGGGGGCCGAAGTCGTGGGCCGATCCGGTCGTGTGGGGTGTACCAGCCGGTGCGAGAAGTCCGGTCGTCGCAATCCGATCCGTGACAGGAAGTTGCCGACGC
Organism: Gemmataceae bacterium; assembly: GCA_019747655.1. GTDB lineage: Bacteria > Planctomycetota > Planctomycetia > Gemmatales > Gemmataceae > Urbifossiella. The sequence continues at coordinate 11,766 of JAIEQO010000503.1, forward strand.
GGTGCCAAAACGGCGTCGTATCAGGAGGAATTTCCGGCCGTCGTAACGACTGCTAGCGTGCGGACTCGTCCTAAAATGAATCGAGTTCAGATTTTAATCTTACCTGCACTGCGAGCGGTGATCCGGGTACGAATCTTGCTGCGGTCCGCGCCGTGCGGCGAATCCCCGGCCCGCCCCCCCGAATCGAATGAGTACACCCGCCGGCCGGGCAGTGCGGCGGGGATCGGCCGTAGTCGCCCCGCCCCCGCGGGGTAGACTTTCCGGCAGGTCCCCGCCGCCGGCCGGCGCTTCACACAGAAACCCGAGGAGCTGACACATGGCGGAAGAGAAAATCATCGGCATCGACCTGGGGACCACCAACTCGGTCGTCGCGGTTATGGAGGGGAGCCAGGTCAAGGTCATCCCCAACCAGGAGGGGAACCCGACCACCCCGAGCGTGGTCGCGTTCACCGACAAGGGCGACCGGATCGTCGGCGACCCGGCCAAGCGGCAGGCCGTCACCAACCCGAAGCGGACCATCTACTCGATCAAGCGGTTCATGGGCCGCCGGCA
>JAIEQO010001092.1 GCA_019747655.1 Gemmataceae bacterium
GGTCCGGCTGACGGTCGCCGGCCGGGGCGGGGGCCGGGTCGACGCCTACCTGGAGACCGGCCCCGGGCACCCGGACCCGCCGGCGGTCCCGGTCGGGGCCCGGGTGGCGGTAGTCGGGGTGTACACCCGGGGCGGGCTCGGCGGCGGGGCGGGCGGGGACGAGGTGCTCCTGCGGTCGGCGGCGGATGTCGAGGTCCGGGCGGCCGGGTTCCCGGCGGACGAGGGCGGGTGGTACTCGGCGGCCGGGCTGGTGGTCCTGGTGGCCGCCGGGGCCGGGTGGGTGGTGGTCCTGCGGCGGCGGGTCCGGCGGGCGGCGGCCGAGGCCGAGCGGCAGGCGGCCGAGCGTAAGCGGCTGGAGGACCAGCTCCGGCAGGCGGCCAAACTCGAAGCGGTCGGCCGGCTGGCGGCCGGGGTCGCCCACGACTTCAACAACCTCTTGGCCGTCATCAACGGGTGCGCCGACCTGCTCAAGGCCGATTTCCCCGCCGGCAGCCGGGCGGCCGGCCTGGCGACCGACATCCGGGACGCCGGGGCCTTCGCCACCGCCCTGACCGTCCAGCTCCTGGCGTTCGGCCGGCCCCAGCCGGTCGCCCCCCACCCGCTCGACCTGAACGCCGTCGTCCGGGACACGGCCCGGCTCCTGAAGCGGGTGATCGGCGGGCCGGTGGCCGTCCGGCAGGACCTCGCCCCGGCCCTGCGGCCGGCGATGGCCGAGCCCGGGCTGATCGGCCAAATCCTGTTCAACCTGGCGGTCAACGCCCGGGACGCGATGCCGGCCGGGGGGACGCTGACGATCGCCACCGGGCCGGGGAAGGCCCCGGAGCCGGGCCGCCCGGGCGGGTGGGTCCGGCTGGCGGTAGCCGACACCGGGGAGGGGATGCCGGAGGAGGTCCGGGCCCGGGTGTTCGAGCCGTACTTCACCACCAAGCCGGCCGGGAAGGGGACCGGGCTGGGGCTGGCGGTGGTGTACGGGGTCGTCCAGTCGCTCGGCGGGCGGGTCTGGTTCACCTCGGAGCCCGGCCGGGGGACCCGGTTCGAGGTCGAGCTGCCGGCGGCCGAGGCCCCGCTCCCGGGGGTGGACGAGTCGACCCCGCCGCCGGCCCTGGCCCCCGCCCCGCCCCGGCCGGCCGGGCAGGAGTGGCCGGTGGTCCTCCTGGTCGAGGACGACGACGGGGTCCGGGCCCTGGCCCGGCGGCTGTTGGAGATGCGGGGGCTCGGGGTGCTGGCGGCCGGCCACCCGGCCGACGCCCTCGGGCTGTTGGCGTCGGCCGGCCGGGTGGACGTGCTGCTCACCGACCTGCTCCTGCCGGGGATGGACGGACGGGAGCTGGCCGAGCGGGTGCGGGCGGCCCGGCCGGACGTCCGGGTGGTGTACATGTCCGGGTCGCTGCCGGCCGACGACACCGGCCCGGCCGGCGGGTTCGTGCTCAAGCCGTTCACCCCGACCGACCTGTCGGCCGCGGTAGACGCGGCCCTGGCCGGGGCCGTGCCGGGGGAGCGGGGGGCGTGAAGCCCATGTCTTTGGTGGCACAGGCCTCCGGCCTGTGTTACGACTGATCACAGGCCGGAGGCCTGTGCCACCGGAAGCCGGGAACGATGACCCCGTCCCGCACCGCCCTGTTGCTGATCGCCCACGGGAGCCGCCGGCCGGAGGCGAACGCCGACCTGGAGTTCGTGGCCGCGGCGATGCGGGACCGGGGCCGCTACCCGGTGGTGCGGGTCGCGTACCTGGAGCTGGCCGAGCCCGGGATCGAGGCCGGCGGGGCGGCGTGCGCGGCCGACGGGGCGACCGACGTGATCCTCCTGCCGTACTTCCTGTCCCCGGGCGTCCACGTCACCGACGACCTCACCGAAGCCCGGGACAAGCTGGCGGACCGCTTCCCGGGTGTGCGGTTCGTGCTGGCCGAGCCGCTCGGCCGGCACCCGTTGTTGCTCGACGTGGTCGCCGCCCGGGCGGCCGAGGCGGGGGGCGGGAGATGAAGGACGGCGTCTGCCCGAAGTGCCAGGGGACGGCCATCCTCCAGGGGCTCCGGGTCCTGGACCGGGCACACGGCAAAACCGAGGACCTGACGGTGGCGGCCTACGCCAAGCCGGACGCCTGGGTGTTCAAGGGCGAGGTCCGGGGCGAGCTGTGGGCGTGCGTGTGCGGGGCGTGCGGGTTCACCGAGCTGTACGCGACCAACCTGGACGCCCTCGTCCGGGCGACGGTCGAGGGCCAGGGCAAGCCCGCCCCCGACGCCTGAGCCGGCCGGCCGTGGTATCATGGCGGTGGCCCCCGACGCCGCCCGACGCTGCCCGCATGGTCCGCCTCGACCCCCTCGGCTTTCCGGTCGTCCGGCTCCCGGCCGCCGGGCTGGAGGTCGGCCTCCTGCCCGTCACTCGGGCCCAGCTCGACTACCTCCTCGGCGACACCACCGACTTCCACCCCGACGACCTCGCCGCCCTCGACCGGGCCAACCCCCGGGCGAGCTGGCGCCGCGTCCCGGCCGACCGGCCCGAGGGCGTGTTCGCTGCCGGCGTCACCGCCGCCGAGGCCGACCGGTTCGCCGGCTGGCTCGGGGGCGGGTTCCGGCTGCCCACCGCCGCCGAGTGGCGGGCGGCCGACGCCGCTGTCGCGGCACTGGGAGCATTCCCACACGAGTGGGATGCCGCCTCCGCAGTCCTGGCGAACCCCGCCGCCCGATCAATTCTCGACTGGTCGATCGCCCGCGGCCCGGCGACGTGGCTCCGGGTCGGGCTGTGGGACGACGGCCTGCTCGAATGGGTCCGCACCCCGGACGGCGGTTTCGGGCTGCTCGGCCGGCCCCGGACGGGGCTCATCCGCCTCGTCCACAACCCGCGGGTCCACGACCCGGTCCGCCCGACCTCCGCCGACCGACACCCGGCGTTCGGGTTCCGGCTCGTCCGTTCATTGACTGCGGGGTCCGCATGATGACCCCGGCCGCCCAGCTCATCTACACCAACGTCGAGGCCGACCGGTCGCCGGCCCGGCAGCGGGGCTTCCAGGTCTGGCTGGCGTCGCCCGACCTCACCCCCGAGCAGCGGCGGGCCGTGGCCAAGCGGGTCGACGACTTCCGCCTGCCGCCCGGCGTCCGGCCCGACGACCTCTCGGCCGTCCGCCACGTCTTCGCCCGACTGGACGACGATTTAGGTGGATTGTTCGTGGTCGCCCGCACGGGGCCGCTCGCCGACCGCGACAAGTTCGGCCGGGGCGGCAAGTTCCACGCCCACGCGGTCCTCTTGTCCAACGCCGCGTTCAAGCAGCTCGGGTACGACCCGTTCCGGGTGATCGACGGCGGGTTCCCGTTCCACTCCTGCCCCGACGACGCCGGCGACGTCTGGAAGACGGGCGAACTCGGCCCGGCCGAGGTCCGCCCCGGCGAGCCGTCCGCCGACGTGCTCGACCTGCCGGCGGAGCGGGTGCGGGAGCTGCTGGCCCACGTCGGGCGGGACGATGACAAGCCGGTGGTGGTCCCGGACAAGCCGGCGAAGGTGCTGGCCGTCCTGCGGGGGCTGTTCCGGGCGGCCCCGCCGTCGTTGCGGGTGCGGCTGTCGTTCGACACCCTGTCCGGCGGGACGGCCCTCGCCCAGGTCCGGTATGCGGTGGCCGGGGCGTACTCCGCGGAGGTCCTGCGGCTCTGGTCGTTCCGCAAGTACCACCGGCTCAACCCGGCGACCGGGGCCTGTACCCCGCCGCTGGACAAGGCCCCCGGCCTGCCCGGTGAACTCCTCTCGGCCCCCGGCTGGAATGACTTGTCCGATGCCGACCGCGATGCCGTGTCGGATGCCGCCCGGGCTCTGACCGACGGCCGGCTCGCCGACCTCCGGCCGGGCGAACTGTCGCCGGCGGCGGTCGACGTGCTGGCATCCTGTCCGGGGTTCGCCGGGGCCCGGACGGCGGCCGCGACGGCGGTGGTGGGGCAGGCCGTGCCGGCGGCCCTGGCCGCTCTGCCGGAGGTGCAGATAGCCCTCGGGAACTACTTCACCGGCTCACCGGCCGAAACCCTCGCCCGCCTGACCGAGCCGGTCCCGCGGGAGGCCGTCTCGGAAGGCCTGCTGGCTTCGCCGGTGTGGAGCGCCGAGCCGCCGGCCGCGGCCATCGCCGCGCTCCAGGAGTGGGCCACTAAGCCGACGCCGCGGAAGCTCGTCCGCGTCCTCCAGCGGTGGCGGGGGCTGCCCGCCGACCTCTCCGCCGTCGAGGCCGACTTGGACGACGAGGCGTTCCGCGGGTGGGTCGCCCGGACACTTCGCGGGCGGGGGTTGAGCGACTTCCGGGCGCGGGTGGCGGTCGGCCGGCCGGCGGCCCCGAAGGACGTGCGGGACGCCCGGCTGTGGCTGGCCCTCCACCCCGACCCGGCCGACCCCGGGTGGGCCGACCTGAAGCTGTCTGTTACCCTGTACAGTGACCCGAAAGGTCTGGCCCGGGCGGTGGCCGGGCCGCCGCGGCTGGCCGGTGCGACCGACTGGCTGGCCCGGGCGGTGGCCGCCCGCATCAAGGACCGGGCCGCCTTCCGGTGGGCCGACGACGGCCTCGGGAACACCCTCCTCGGGGCGTTCGTGACCCCGGACGGGGCGGCCGACGAAGCGCTACTGACCGCCCTGGTCGGGCTCGACTACCGGGCCCCGGTCCGGGAAGTGCTCGCCCACCTCGGGCTGGCCCGGCCGTCCGGCCCGACCGCCGACGCGGTGCCGCAGGTCCCGGCCGCCGGCAAGCACCACCACGTCGAGGTGCTGGCCGCCCGGCCGGACCGCCGGCCGGCGGCCGTGGCCCTGTACCGGGAGTACCTGGCGGCGGCCGACGACGACACCTACCGGGCGATGGCCAACCTGCTCCTCCAGCAGGTCGGCGGGTCGGCCGCAGCCCGGGCGATCGACGACACGGTGTACTTCGTCGGCCTGCGGCTGGTGTGGGTGCAACAGGCCAACCCGGCCGGCCAGCTCGGGCTGTTCGGGGCGGTGGCCGGGGCGGCCGTCCCCGAGTACCGGGTGGGCACCCCGCTCGGGGCGATCAAACCGCTCGGGGTGCAGTCGGCCCGACGGCTGGCGTGGCTGACGGCCCGGCTGGCCGACCCGGCCGGCACCGAGCGGCTCCGGGTGTAGAGAGTTATGATTTTTGACAGGATAACAGGATAAACAAGATTGATATAAGACAATTTTTATCTCGTCTATCCTGTTATCCTGTCAAATATTCTTTGCTCGGGAGTGTTCCCACTTGATCTGCCCGTTCTGCCAGCAGCCGGTCGACCGGTTCCTGTCATCCGAGGACGGGACGACCGGGTTCCGCTGCCCGGCCTGCGGCGAGGACGGCGTGCCGCTGCTGTACCCGCAGGAGTACGCCCGCCACCCGGCCGTCCCGGTCAGCATCTTCGGCCCGACCGGGCACGGCAAGACGGTGTTCATCGAGGCCCTGCTGGCGCACCTCGAACGCCGGGTCCGGTGGCCGAAGTTCTCGGCCCAGTGGATGGACCAGGCCGGGATGCGGGCCAGCCGCGAACGGCTGCGGCTGCTCCGCGACCACGGCCAGCTCCCCGACGCGACCGCCGCCGTCTTCCCCCGCCCGCAAGTCGTCCGGCTGCGGAACGTCCCCCGGGTCGGCGGCTGCCAGCTCCTCTTCTACGACACCAGCGGCGAGACCTTCGCCGATACGGAACTGCTCCGCGACCGCGGCCGGTACGTCCGCAACAGCCCGGTCGTGCTCTGGCTCGTCAGCCTGACGGAACTCGAATACCCCGAGCAACTGACCGACCTGATGACGGTCTACGCCGAGGCGATGGCCGAGATGGGCGGGAACCCCCGGGCCCAGTCGGTCGTCGTCGCGCTCACGAAGGGCGACTTGCTGATCGACCGGCCGGACCTGCCGCCGCTGGCCCGCGACTTCCTGCTGAACGACGACCTCGACCCGGCCGGGGACGCCTGGGCCCGGCTCGAAGCGGTGTCGGCCGCGATCGAGGACTGGCTGCTCGGGACCGAACACCGGCAGATCGTCAACCTCCTGCGCGAGCAGTTCCGGGCGGCCCGGTTCTGCGTCCTGTCGGCCCAGGGGGCGCCGGCCCGGGACCAGGTGTTGCAGATGGAACTGATGCCGCGGGGGGTGCTGGCCCCGCTGTTCTGGCTGTGGCGGGAGGCGTTGCCGGCCGCCCGGGTCGGCGACACCCCGTACTTCTCCCTGCCGGATGCCATCGCCGCCGCCCCGCCCGGCGGGACGGTCCGGCTCGACGCGGGTGTGTACACCCTGGCCGACCGGCTGGAGGTGTCCGGGCCGGTGGCGATCGAGGGGCCGGGGCCGGGCCGGTGCGTCATCCGGTCGGCGGCCGGCGGGTGCGTCTTGTCGGTCGGACCGGCTGCGGGCGGCGTGTTCCTGACCGGGGTGACGGTCGAGCACACCGGCGTCGCCCCGGCCGACGTGGTGCGGGTGGCCGGCGGGAAGGCGGTGTTCGCCAACTGCGTCGTAGCCGGCGGGGTGACGGGGCCGGATGTGCCCGGTGACGGCGTCCGGGCGGCGGGCTCGGCCGAGGTCTTGCTCGGCGGGTCGGTGGTCGAGCGGAACGGCGGGAACGGGGTGACGGCCCGGGACGCGGTGCGGGTCCACCTGGCCGACGGCAAGGTCCGGGGCAACGGCGGGGTCGGGGTGTTCGCGGCCGGGGCGGCGGCCGAGGTGCAGGGGACCGAACTGACCCAGAACCGGCAGTCCGGCGTCTACCTATCGGGGGCGGTCCGGGGGTCGGTCCGCGGCTGCGTCCTGAAGGCGAACGGGGCGAACGGCATCCTGGCCGGGGCCGAGGCGGTGGCCGACCTGCGGGGGAACACCTGCGACCGCAACGGCGGCCACGGGATCGCCCTGAAGGACCGCGCCACGGTCGGGGTGACGGGGAACACCTGCACGAGCAACGGGGCGGTCGGGATCGCCGTGGTCGACCGTGTGACGGGCGAGGTGGCGGACAACCGCTGCGACAAGAACGCCGTCCACGGGATCGTGGTCGAGGGGCAGTCGACGGCGACGGTGGCCGGGAACCGGTGCGGGGAGAACAAGAAGTCGGGGGTGAGCTACGCCGGGACGGCGGGGGGCGTCTGCCGGGCGAACGTCTGCACCCGGAACGCGGTCCACGGGGTCCGGGTGGCCGGGGCGGCGCTCCCTACCATCGAGAGCACCGTCAGCCGGGGGAACGGCGGGTACGGGTTCCTGGTGGCCGACGGGGCGGCCCCGACGTTCGGCCGGGACAACGTGTCCGAGGGGAATGGCACCGGCGACTACCACCCGGAGAGGTGGGGCCGCCGGGGGTGGTTCCGGTAGCAGTTTCGAGTTTGGAGTTTCGAGTTCAAAGTTCGGGAACGACCGACCGGCGGGGCGCGGTCCGACCGGCGGTCGGTGATCTGACGGTTTTTCTTCAATTCGAGTTGTTCTGGTTTTGGCGTGGGGTGTACACCCCTCCTGAAACAGCAGACCGCCGGGGTGGGCCGGCTGCTTGACCCGGTGCGCGGCGCCTGGTAACACGGGTATAGCTATTCCGCGACGCCAGCGGGCCGTCCATGCCACGCGACGACGACGAGGACCCGTCGGCCCCGCTCGACCTCGGGCCGGAGCCGGCCCGCCGGGTCTACCCGGCCCCGTCCGCCCCGGCCGCCGCCCCGAAGGCCCCCGACGCCCTCCGCTGGGGCGTCTGCGGGGTCGTCCACACGGCCGCCGAGCTGGCCGCCGCCCCGGGCAGCGTCGGCGTCGTCCGCTACGTCACCAGCGGCGTCACCTACACCGCCCCGCCGCCGGCCGACCGGTGGCGGTCGGTGCCGTCCGAGCCGGGCCGGTACGAGCTGCCGTGGGACGGCGACCCGGCCGCCGCCCGCACCCTCCGCCACCTCCGGGCCGACCTCGACCGGGCCGCCCGCGGCAACCTCCTGTCCGACGGCCACCCGCTCCTGCGGGAACTCGACGCCGTCGCCGCCGGCCTCGCCGCCGTGGCCGCCCGGCTCCACCGCGACCGCTGGGGCCTCGGCATCGTCCAGCCGGACAACGTCGTCCTCCGCGGCCGGGAGCCGGTTCTGGTGGACCTGGGGTTTGCCTGGAAGGGGGCGTTCGGCAGCCCGCCGTGGGACGACAGCCCGGGCCGGCCGGACTGGCTCGACCCGCTCGGGCCGTCGGCCGCCCTGTGGGACCAGCCGCCGGCCCGGCAGCAGTTCGCTGACCCGCAGAGCGGCGTCTTCCCGCCGACCGACCCGGCCGCCGACGTCCGCACCCTCGGCCGGCTCTTCGCCTGGCTGATCGCCGGGCAGACCGGACGGACGCTGCCGGAGGTGGGCGGACCGGGCGGACCGCCGCCGGCGTGGCGGGTGGTGAAGGACGCGGCCGACGGCCGGATCGCGTCCGCCGACGCCCTGGCGGCCCGGCTGCGGGAGTCGCCGCTGAGCGAATACTTCGCCCCGCCGCCGCTGGCCGACGACCCCGCACCCCGGCCGGCGACGGGCGGGAGGAACTGGCTCACCCCGGCGGCCCTCGCGGCGGTGCTGCTGATGGCGGTGGCCGGCGGCGGGTACTATTACCTGAGGGGCGACAAGGGCGGGACCACCGGCGGTAACGGTGAACCGCAGCCGCCGGCCCCGGGCGACCCGGCCGAGTTCGACCAGGCGGCCGGGGAGTTCGACAAGGCCCTGGCCGGGAACGACCGGCCGGGGATGTGGGCGGCCCTCAAGAAGCTGCTGGCCGCGGCCCCGCCGGAGAAGCAGGCCGAGGCCGACGCCCGCCGGGCGAAGGCCGTGGACGACTGGGCCGCCGAGCTGACCGCCGCCGTCGCCGTCGGGGGCGACCCGGCCCGGCGGTTCGAGGCGGCCGGTCGGTTCGCCGAACTGGAGACCCAACTCAAGGCCGTGACCGACGCCCGCCCCGCGACCGACCCCGCCCAGCGGGAGAAGGAGGAGCAATGCCTGGCCCTCGTCGCCGAGTACGCCCGCCAGTTCGGGCCGCCGCGGTAGCCGCCCTGCTGGCCGGGTGCGCCGGGCTCCCGGCCCAGCCCCAGGAGACGACGGTTTACCTCGTCCTCCGGACCGGCCCGGACGAGACCGAGAAGGGCATCCTGGCCACCCTCCGGCAGGGGCTCGACAAATCCGGGGCGACGATCGCCGGGGAGCCGACCATCAAGGCCGTGTCGCCGGCCTTCTTCGAGGAGTTCCAGGCGGTCGTCGACCGGGCCGGGCCGCCGGCCGCGGCCGCCGACGAGGGGGTGTCCATCCGGCTGCTGCCGACCCGGGAGGCGATCTACGAGATCAAGCTCCAGCCGACCCAAGTGCTCAAGAAGCTCCGGGTGACGTACCAGAAGGGCGGGCAGAAGGACTACGCCCCGGCCGCCCCGGGGACGGACAAGGCCGCCCTGGTGCTGACCGTCCCCGGCCGGTACGCCTTCACCCCCGAGCCGGACGACGTGCCGCTGAGCTACGACGGGGACGTGGCCGAACTCGGCAAGCCGGCGGCCACGGTCAAGGGCGACTGGCCGAAGGGGGACAAGTTCTTCGTGGTCACCATGCGGAACTTCCGGGGGAACCGGCAGCGGCTGTTCGACGTGATCGCCGACCCGAAGATGGTGGCCAACCCGCTCGACAACGTGCAGCTCGGGAACGACCTGTTGTTCGCGTTCGCCAGCCTGAACTCGTCGGCCGCCGACCCCGGGGACGACGGGCTGGACAGCGAGAACAACCTGTCGATGACGGTCGAGTCGATCGCCCGCCGGAACCCGCGGCGGGTGTGGGTGCTGTTCCCGCTCGACGAGGCCGGGATGCGGGAGGCCCGGGACAAGTACCGCAAGCTGTCCAGCACCGAGCTGCCGGAGGCGATCCGGGCCGACGCCGTCAAGGCGGCGGAGGCGGCCGCGGTCGGTCCCGGGACCGGGCCGAGGTGGTACGAACTGCCGCCGGAGCCGACCCCGGCCGGCGAGCCGCCCCGCCGGTTCGTCCGGAAGGTGAAGCTGGACGACGTGGCCGGGCTGGCCGAGAAGTACCCGCAGCTCTGGACGCTGGTGGTGTGGGAGTTCGACTCCGGCAACGACCGGCCGGAGGCCATCCAGGTCAAGCACCCGAAGGACGACCGGGTGTACGTCCTGGAGCGGGAGCGGCCGGGGTGGCAGAAGGTCGTCCAGAAGGTCAAGCCGCCGGCGAAGAAGTAGGGGTACGAGCACCCGGGGTTTCACCCCGGGCTATGCTGTGGCGGCCCTTCAGGCTGCGGTCCCTGCCCCCCGACCCTGAAGGGGTCGGACAACATAGCCCGGGGTGAAACCCCGGGTCGGTCGCGCCCGAGTCCCAGCCGATGCCCGACCCGACCGACCTGTCCCCGCTGACGCCGGCCGCCTGCCCCCTGCTCGTCAAGTACGGCGGGGCCGAGGCCGGCCGGCTCGTCGACCGGTTCAACGCCGCCGCCGCCGACGTGAAGGCGCTGGAGAACGACCGCCAGCTCGCCCCGGTCCTGCTCACCGGCCGGCTGGCCGACGTGCTCAAGCCGCTCGCCAAAGCCCGCCGGATGATGGGCCGGGCCCGGTACTCGGTCGGGTGCATCGGGCTGACCCAGGCCGGCAAGAGCACCACCGTCAACAACGTCCTCGGCGAGGAGGTGTGCAAGCCCGGCTCGGGCGACGCCACCTCCAGCCAGCCGGGCCGCATCCTCAAGGCCGCCCGCCGGTCGCTCGACATCGTCTTCCTCACCCCGGAGCAGCTCGCGGCCCGCCGGCAGACGCTGTGCGAGCACCTGAACCTGGCCACCCCGCCGGACGACCGGGAGCTGCTCGACCTCCTGGCCCAACCGGACAAGTTCCGCCAACCCGACACCCCCGAGCCGCCCCGGCTGCGGGAAGACCTGGCGTACCTGCGGGAGTTCCTCTCGGCCTACGCCCGACACAAGGAGCTGGTCACGTCGCCGCCGAAGGTGCTGGCCGGGCTGCCCTACGACCGGCGGTACGCCTACACCGCCCACGCCGCCGGCGGCCCCGGGGCCGAGGTCCTGCTCGTCCGCGAGGCCCGGCTGCACCTCGACAACCCTCAACTGCCCGACGACCTCGAACTCTGCGACCTGCCGGGCCTCGACAGCAAGCGGTCGGTCGACGACGTGGTGACGTGGGAACACCTCCCCGACCTGGACGGGGCCTTCCTGTTCGTCAACGCCGGGATGAACCTGCTCAGCCAGGGGACGCTGGCGACCGTCGGCCGCATCCACCGGGAGTTCGGCGGCCGGCTGGCCGGGCGGGCGTGGCTGATCCTGAACAAGATGGACGCCCTGACCGGGGACCACTTCCGGCCCGGCGGGCAGGACAACATCTTCGCCACCATCGCCCGGCTCCTGGAACGCACCGGCCTGCACGAGTCGCAGGTCTGCTTCGCGTCGAAGAAGGTGTGGGACGCGGCCAAAGGTGGGACGGCCGACCCGGCGTTCGCCGCCCAGACGCTCAGCCAGACTCCGGGTAAGCCGGTCCCGGAGACGTGCCCCCCGGGGCTGCGGGCGGCGTGGGCCGAATTGCTCAAGGACGGCGGGGTCGGCCACCTCCGCCGGCTGATGTTCGAGGGCGTGGCCACCAGCCTGGCGGCACAAATCCGCCAGGACGTGGACCGCGAGCTGACCGACTTCGGGCCGGCGTTCGCGGCCCGGGTGGCGGCCGAGCGGCGGCGGCTGGCGATGGGCCGGACCGAACTCCAGGCCGCGGCGACGTGCTACACGGTCGTCCTCCAGCTCAAGGCGGCGCTGGCCGCCCGCCCGGCCGAGTTCCCGGTCCTGTTGCAAGAGGCCGAGCGGGTCCGGCAGACCCTGGCCGGGCTGTTCGACCGCGGCACCCCGGCGGGGTTGTTGGAGAACCTGTCCGGGCCGGACCTGGCCCGGCAGTTCAAGGCCCACGCCGAGGTCCTGGCCGGGGCCCTGCGGGACGAGGTCGGCGGCGACGTGCTGGAGCGGGCGTATGCCGCGGTCGGGGAGCGGCTGGCCAACCTGCCGGCGATCGAACTCGGGCCGGACCGGGCCGGGTGCCAGCAGGTGTGGGCCCGGGCCGCCCTGGAGGACCGGGCCGACGACCTGTGGCGGGCCGGGCTGCCGCGGTTCGCGGCCGACGACGTGGCCGGGTGGCTGACCAAGGCCAACGGGGACGGCGGCGAGGGGGCGGCCTACGAGGGGCTGGTCCGGGAGAAGATCGACGTGGCCGTCCGGCAGGCGGTCCACCTGGTCCGGTCCCGGCTCCGCCGGCGGCTCGGGGAGATGGCCGCCGAGCTGGCCGTCCTGACCGGCGAACTCGGGGCCGGAGCGGGGTAGGCTCGGTTCTTGTCCGGGCGAGCGGGGGGCGTGAGCCCCCTGATTCCTGAGCACATCAGGGGGCT
>JAIEQO010000836.1 GCA_019747655.1 Gemmataceae bacterium
CCGCCGGCCGTCGCCCCGCCGCCCCGCCCGGCCCCGGACGTCGCGGCGCTGAAGGCCGGCCTCGTCGCCGCCCTCGGCCCGGACTTCGAGTACCTCGGCGGGGAACTCGGCCGGGCCAAGGCCAGCATCGGCACCTGGGCCGCCGAGCGGTTCTGGTACGCCCGGGTCCGGCCGACCAAGGCCGGCCACTACGCCGTCGGCTACGAGGTCGGGTTCGACTTCGGGTTCGCCCCGGACGACCCGCGGCGGAAGCAGTGGAACTGGCCGGAGCGGGGCGTCTACATCGTCCCGATCGCCGTCGGGGCGAAGGGCGAGCCGCGGCAGATCACCCACGGGTCGGGCGGGGTGGCGTACCCGCACGCCAACGTCGGCGACACGCTCCTCATCCCGGTCCACGTCGACTGGCAGCGGGTCAACCACACCTTCCGGCGGCTGGACGGGAGGCACCCGCAGGTCGCGGCGTTCTTCTCGGTGTACGGCGAGCCGGTCCACGACAAGTACATCAAAGACGCCGCGAACCCCTCGCCGGTGACGAACAGGGCGGCGGACAAGGTGAAGCAGTTGGCCGGGTGGGGCTCGTCGATCGGCAACCGGCCCGGCACGTCGACCCACCACTCGCTCCGGGCGTACCTGGAGTTCACTACCCCCGGCGAGTTCGCCCTGGCCGGCCGGCTGGCCGACGACAAGGCCGAGCCGCCGGCCCTGGCGCTGGGGCCGGGCGGCGGGCCGGGCGGGCCGGGGGGCGCCCGCGACGACGGGGTGTCGTTCCGGGTGGTGCCGAAGGACCGGCCGGTGACGGTGGTGCTCGAACACGTCGACTACGGCGAGCACACCGGCCGGTTCACCACGACGATGACCAGTCACGTCGGCGGCGGGACGCCGGAGGTCCGGGTCGGCGACCGGATGCCGTTCGGGGCCGGCGAGTACCACACCGGCGGCCTCGGCGGGGGCGGGGCGTACCGGCCGGGGGTGGTGGAGGAGCGGCCGTTCAAGGCCGCGGCCCACTACACGCCCGAGCCGGGCCGGTAGTCACTCCTCCCCGACCGCCCGGTCAGTGCAGCCCGAAGATCACGTTCATGCCGTCCGTGTCGTACACCTTCAGCCCCTCGCCATTGAGGAGGAACGCCGGTCGCCCGGTGTCGTGGTAGAGCCCCAGGTTCGGGGCCGGGCCGCCGCCGGACAGGATCATCCGGGTCTTGGAGTCATGCCCGATGAAGTTCATCGCCGGCCCCCGCTTGAACACCCCGACCTCGACCGCCGCCGTACTCGCCGCGTCCGTCAGCAGCAGGTGCCCCCGGGCGTCGTCGCCCGTCCGCAGCGTCGCCAGCCGCTTCCCGTCCTTGTCGGTCAGGATGAGGGCGACCTCGTCCCCCCGCATCCCGAGGGTCGCCCGCGGCTTCCCCTTCTCGTCCACGACCACGAACTGCCGGGCCTCGGTCGTCCCCTTGTCGGCCGCCGCGTAGCCGGTCGCGGCGACCGCCGCGGCGGCCAGCAGGCCGGCCAGCCCGAGCCGCTTGAGCCGTTGGTTCTCCCGCTCCAGCCGCTCCACCCGTTCTCGCAGGTCCATCACCGCCCTCCTCGTCGGGGTCGCCGGGCCGCCCCCGATCGTACCCGGGGCGGCCCGGGGCCGCCAGCGGTCCGTCACCCCTTCCGGGCCGCCCGGTAGCGGCGGACCAGGGCGTTCGTGGACGAGTCGTGCCCGAGCTGCGGGTCGCCGGCCGCCTCCAACTCCGGGACGATCCGCTGGGCCAGCACCTTCCCGAGTTCCACCCCCCACTGGTCGAACGAGTCGATCCCCCAGACCGTCCCCTGGGTGAAGACGCTGTGCTCGTACAGGGCGACCAGCTTGCCCAGGGCGGCCGGGGTCAGCTTGTCGAGGAGCAGGACGTTCGACGGCCGGTTGCCGGGGAACGTCTTGTGCGGCACGAGGGCGTCGGGGACGCCCTCGGCCCGGACCTCGTCGGCCGTCTTGCCGAACGCCAGGGCCTCGGCCTGGGCGAAGACGTTGGCCATGAGCAGGTCGTGGTGCCGGCCGAGCGGGTTGAGCGAGTGGCCGAACCCGACGAAGTCGCACGGGATCAGGTGCGTCCCCTGGTGGATGAGCTGGTAGAAGCTGTGCTGGCCGTTGGTCCCCGGCTCGCCCCAGAAGACCGGCCCGGTCTGGTAGTCGACCTCGACGCCGGCGAGCGTCACCCGCTTGCCGTTCGACTCCATCGTCAGTTGCTGGAGGTACGCCGGGAACCGCTTCAGGTACTGGTCGTAGGGGAGGACGGCGACGGTCTGCGAGCCGAAGAAGTCGGCGTACCAGACGTTCAGGAGGCCCATCAGGACGGGCAGGTTCTTGTCGAACGGGGCGGTGCGGAAGTGGGTGTCCATCTCGTGGAACCCGGCCAGCAGGTCGCGGAACGCGGCCGGCCCGACGGCCAGCATGGTGGACAGGCCGATGGCCGAGTCCATCGAGTACCGCCCGCCGACCCAGTCCCAGAAGCCGAACATGTTGGCCGTGTCGATGCCGAACTTCGTCACCTCGGCGGCGTTGGTCGAGACGGCGACGAAGTGCTTGGCCACGGCCTTGGTGTCGCCGCCGAACGCCTTCAGGCACCAGTCCCGGGCGGTCCGGGCGTTAGTCATCGTCTCCAGGGTGGTGAACGTCTTGGAGGAGATGACGAAGAGGGTCTCGGCCGGGTCGAGGTCGCGTGTCGCTTCCGCAAAATCGGTCCCGTCGACGTTCGAGACGAACCGGAAGGTGCGGCCGCGGTCGGAGTAGTGCCGGAGGGCCTCGTAAGCCATGACCGGGCCGAGGTCGGACCCGCCGATGCCGACGTTGATGACGTTCTTGATCGGCTTGCCGGTGTGCCCGGCCCACTGGCCGGAGCGGACCTTGTCGGCGAACGCGGCCATCCGGTCCAGCACCGCATGCACTTCGGGAACGACGTTCGTGCCGTCGACGGTGATCGTCTCGCCCTTCGGGGCCCGGAGGGCGACGTGCAGGACGGCCCGGTGCTCGGTGGCGTTGATCTTGTCGCCCCGGAACATGGCGTCGATGTGGTCTCGCAGGCCGGACTCCTCGGCCAGTTGCAGGAGTAGCTTGACGGTTTCGTCGGTGGCGCGGTTCTTGGAGTAGTCGAGGAACACGCCGGCGGCCTCGGCCGTCAGCCGGTCGCCCCGGCCGGGGTCGTCGGCGAACAGTTGCCGCAGGTGCCGGTCCTTGATCGTCGCGTAGTGGGCCTGCAACGCCCGCCAGGCCGGGCGGGCGGTCAGCGGGGGCCGGTCGGCGGGCATGGGTCGCTCCTCGCGGAAGTGTTTAGTGTTTAGTGTTTAGTGTTTCGACGGAACGGCGGCCCGCGGCGGGCGGCGAACCCGGCCTCAGCCGAGCCCGGCGAGTAGGTCCTGCAGGGCGTCCGGCTCGATCGGCTTGACGACGTGGTGGTCGAACCCGGCCTCCCGGGTCCGCCGGCGGTCCTCGTCCTGCCCCCACCCGGTCACGGCCACGATCGTCGCCGCCCGGGCCTCGGGCATCCCCCGCAGCCGGGCCGCGACCTCGTGCCCGCTCATCCCCGGCATCCCGACATCCAGCAGCACCAGCTCCGGCCGGAACTCGGCCGCCGCCGCCAGGGCCCGGGGGCCGTCCCGGGCCGTCCGGACCTCGTGCCCCATCATTTGGACGAGCAGGGCCAGGCTGTCGGCCGCGTCCGCGTTATCGTCCACCACCAGCACCCGCCTCCGGGTTGCGGACTGCGGATTGCGGATTGCGGAATGAAGACCGGGGCCGGTCGACTGGTCTTCGGATTCCGCATTCCGCACCCCGGATTCCGAACTACACGGGAGCCGGACGGTGAACGTGCTCCCGCGCCCCGGGCCGTCGCTGTGGGCGGACACGGTCCCGCCGTGCAGCTCGACCAGCCGGCGGACGATGGTGAGCCCGATCCCGAGCCCGCCCTGGGCCCGGTCGAGGGCGGTCTCGACCTGGGCGAACGGCTCGAACACCTCGGCCAGCTTCTCCGGGGGGATGCCGATCCCGGTGTCCGACACCCGGAACTCGACCGCGTCCCCGGCCGGGGACGCGGTCAGCTCGATCGCCCCGCCCCGGGGGGTGTACTTGGCCGCGTTGTTCAGGAGGTTCGACAGGACCTGGGCCAGCCGGGTCGGGTCGGCGTCCACCCACGCCGGGCGGTCCGGCCGGCGGACGGTCAGCCGGTGGCCGCCGGCGTCGACCACCGGCCGGCTGGTCTCGACGGCCCGGTCGAGGACGTCCCCGACGGCCACCCGCTCGGCCGCCAGCCGGACCTTCCCGCGGCTGATCCGGGACACGTCGAGCAGGTCGTCGACCAGCCGGGTGAGCTGCCCGACCTGGCGGCCGAGGACGGCCCGGACCCAGCCCAGGTCCGGGTCCGGCAGGCCGAGCAGGTGGACGGCGTTGCGGACCGGGGCGAGCGGGTTCCGCAGCTCGTGGGCCAGCACCGCCAGGAACTCGTCCTTCCGCCGGGCCTCGGCCTTCAGGGCCTCGTCGGCCCGCCACTGGTCGGTCACGTCCCGCTGGGTCCCCCACGCCCGGACCAGGTGGCCGCCCTCGACCTCCCCGGCCAGGCTGTTCCGGAAGACCTTCGGCCCGCCGGCCCGGTCCCGCTCGAACGACGGGGCCTCGGCCAGCCGGTACCCGGACCGGACGAACGCCTCCAGGTAGGCCGCATTCCGGGGGTCGTCGGGCGGGAGGAGGTCGGCCAGCCGGGCCCCCACCAGCTCGCCGGCCGCGGCGTACCCGTACATCCGGGCGGCCGCGTCGTTGCACTCGGCCAGGTGGGCGTGGCGGTACAGGGCGGCCACCTGCTCGCCGGCCGGCAGGCCGACCGGGACCGGAACGTCCAGCTCGAACCGCCAGATGCCCTCGGTGCTGTGGGCGACGAACGCCCGGTACCGCTCCTCGCTCCGCCGGACCTCGGCCTCGGCCCGCCGCTGGTCGGTCAGGTCGTACACCAGGACGACGAACCCGGCCACCCGCCCGTCCGGCCCCCGGTCCGGGGTGTACGTGGCCCGGACCACCCGCGACCCGCCCGCCCGGTACGTCAGCTCCCGCTCGTACGTCACCACCTCCCCGGCCGCCGCCCGGGTCATGTACGGCTCGACCGACGCCCACGCCGCCTCCCCGAGCACGTCCCGGACGTGCCGCCCGGCCACCTCCCCGGGGGCCAGCCCGAACCACCGGCGGTACGCCTCGTTCGCCAGCCGGTAGCGGAAGTCGGTCCCGACGTAGGAGATCAGCGCCGGGACGGCGTCGGTGATGAGCCGGAGCAGGCCGGACCCGTCCGCCGGGATGGTGGGGGGTCGGTCGGCCGGGCGGTCGGCGTCGGTCATGGCACCGGTGGCGGGGCCCGGCCCGTGCCGGGCGGGGGGCGAGACGGTCAGAGTAGCGTCGGAGGGGGGAGGATTCCACGGCCGTCGGGAAGTGAGCCGCCCGCCGGGGTGGGCCCGGCGGGCGGGTTGTGACGGCCGGTCGCGGGTCAGAACCCGAACCCGGTCTGGCCGAAGCCGGTCGTGCCGGACCCGGCCGTGCCGAGCGAGGCCAGCCCGGTGTTGGACAGGCCGGTGCTGACCCCGCCGAGGCCGTTGAACCCGGTGGTCCCGAACGTCCCGGTGCTGCCGAACCCGGTCCCGACGAGCCCCGGCCCGAACACGCTGGAGGTGATCCCCGGCCCGCCGGTGAACACCCCGTTGGTGAACCCGCCGGTGTTGAACAGGCCGTTGCCGAACCCGCCGGTGCCGAACAGGCCGTTCGACGACAGGCCGCTGCCGAACCCCAGCCCGGTGCCGACGGCGGACGACCCGCCGAACACGGTGGACCCGATCCCGCCGGTCCCGACCCCGGTCACCCCCGACACCCCGTTCGTGCCGGTGAACGGGACGGCCGAACCGGCGGCCTGGGCGGCCGCGATCTGGGCCAGGATCGGGGCGTTCAGGGTGGCGTTCCGCTGGCTGAAGTCGCCGGCCAGGGCGTCGGTCAGGAACGACCCGGCGACCCCGTTCTGGAACGGCCCGAACCCGACGTTCACCCCGTTGAACCCGGTGATCCCGGGGGCGAAGAAGTTCTGGGTGATGGTCCCGTCGAACCCGAACGCCTGGACCCGGGGGGCCCCGCCGACCCCGGCCCCGACGACCAGCTGGTCGGCCAGCCCGGCGGTCCCGGACGGGTTCCCGACGGCCACCCGGACCCCGCCCCGGAAGGTGTCCTCGAAGGCGAAGAAGTTCCCGAGCGGGCCGGCCAGCTGCTCGGCCTGGCCGTTCACCAGGTTGAACGTCCGGACCCGCGGGCCGCCGCCGGCGTCCGGCCCGACCACGATCTGGTCGGTCGTCGCGGCCGGGTCGAGCCGGCCGACGGCCACCCGCAGCCCGTCCCGGAACCCCGGCTCGAAGGCCAGGAAGTCGGCGATCCGGGCGGCCGACCCGTCGGCCGTGTTGACCGTGATGACCTGGACCCGCGGCCCGCCGCCGGCCCCGGGGACGACGACCACCTCGACCGTGTTCGGGTTGCCGTCGAGTTCCCCGGTCGCCGCCCGGGCCCCGCCGGTGAACGACGACTCGAACGGGCTGAGTTGGGCGATCTGGTTCCCGTTGGGGCCGAACACCCCCACGCTGGCGGGCCCGCCGGCGATCGTCCCGGCGGCGGTGAACAGGCTGGCCGGGGTCTCCCGGCCTTCGAGCAGGTCAAGGGACGGCCGGAACCGGGGCCGCCGACCGGTATCGGTGCGGGTCATGGTGAGCTTCGGTGGTGTGGGTGGTTGGGCGGCCGGGGCCGCCGGGGGGCGACGGGCGAAGAAGGGTTATGCAATGCCTGTGCCGGCCGGGCGGGGCGGGGCCTCCCCGCCGAGAAACCCGACGAGCCGCTCGTTCACCCGGGCCGGCTCCTCGACCGGCAGCCAGTGGGTGGCGTGGGGGAAGCGGACGACCTCGACCGCGTCGCACAGGGCGGCCGAGGCGTCGGCGATCGCCGGCGTCAGGAACGCGTCCCGGACGCCCCACAACAGGAGCGTCGGCACCCGCACCCGCCACCCGGCCGGCGGCTCGGGCCGGTGCCGTACCAAAGCCCGATACCAGTTCACCATCCCCGTCACCGCCCCCGGCCGGGCCCACGCCCGGCGGTAGCGGGCCAGGTCCCTCTCGGTGAACGTCCCCGGGCGGGCCGTCCGCCGCATCGCCTGGGAGAGGAAGCCGTGGCCCGTGGCCCGGGCGACCGCCTCCGGCAGCCCCGGCACCTGGGCGGCGAACACGTACCAACTCCGGGCCAGTTGCTCGAACTTCCCTTCGACGACATCCTGCCAGGCCCGCGGGTGCGGGGCGTTCGAGACGACCAGCCGGGACACCCGGTCGGGGTGGGCCAGCCCGAGCCACCAGGCGACGATCCCGCCCCAGTCGTGGCCGACGACGGCGGCCCGCCCCACGCCGAGGGCGTCGATGACCGCGACGATGTCCCGGCCGAGGATGTCGAGGGCGTAGTCCTTCACCCGCGGCGGCTTGCTGGACAGGTTGTAGCCCCGCTGGTCCGGCGCGATCACCCGGAACCCAGCGGCCGCCAGCGGCCCGATCTGGTGCCGCCAGCCCCGCCAGTAGTCGGGGAAGCCGTGGAGGAGGACGACCGGCGGGCCGTCGCGGGGGCCGGCCGTGACCGCCCGGAGGCGGACGCCGCCCACGCCGCGGAAGGTGGTGTGACCGAGACGAGCAGCAACGCTTTTGACGAGCGGCGGGCGTGAGCCCCATACCTCCCCACCGGCCGGGAGGCCGGTGCCACCAGACCCAGAGGGCTGGCGCGCTCGGCTCGCCAAAACTTCGGCGACCGCCATGTCACGAGACCCCCGCCGAGGTGTACAACCGGGCCTCGTCCGGCCGCGGGTCGTCGGCCGATCCGTCGGCGTCCCGGGTCAGCCACCGGGCCAGCCCGAGCCCGGCCACCCCCAGCGCCCCGAGGGCGACCGCCCGGCCGACCGGGTTCAGGTCCCAGTACTTCGTGTACCAGCTCTGGCCCAGGTTCATCTTCGACCAGCCGCCGCGGGCCGGCTTCGCCCCCGGGGTCGGGGCGGTCAGGTTGTCGCCGCCCTCCTTCGGGTGGGACGAAATCTGCCCCTGGGCGCCCGTGTCGCCCATCAGCATCATCCAGTCGAAGAGCGCCGGGCTGAGGCGGTTGAGGAGGACGAACAGCCGCCCGGCCCCGCCGACGATCACGTCACGTTGGGGCCGCTCGCAGACGTGAACGATGGCGTCGGCCACCGCCTGCGGGTCGTAGGCCGGGGGCAAGGGCTGGGGCATCTTCCCGCCGAGCTTGGCCCGGGCCCCGGCGAAGAACGGCGTGTCGATCGACGACGGCATGACGGTCACGACCTCGACCGCCGACCCGTCCCGCTTCAGTTCGAGTCGCAGGGCGTCGGCGAACCCGAGCAGGCCGTGCTTCGACGCGCAGTACGCCCCCTGGAGCGGAACGGCGAACTTGGATAAGACTGAGCCGACGTTCACGATCGTCCCACCGTTCTGCCGGGTCAGGTGGGGGAGAACCGCCTTCATCCCGTGGATGGCCCCGAGCAGGTTGACGCGCAACACCTGCTCGATCTCGGCCACCTCGGCGTCGACGATCCGGGCGTACAGGCTGACCGCGGCGTCGTTCACCCAGGTGTCGATCCGGCCGAACCGGTCGACCGCGGCTTGGGCGAGCCGCTGGCACTGGCCGTAGTCGGCCACGTCGGTCGGAACGGTCAGGGCCTCGCCGCCGGCGGCCTTTACCTCCTCGGCCGCCGCGTTCAGCTCCTCGGCCGACCGGGCGGACATCACCACCTTCGCCCCGCGGCGGCCGAGTTCGACGGCGGTGGCCCGGCCGATCCCGGACGACGCCCCGGTCAGGACCACCACCTGTTCGTTGATCGGGCGGGCCATGACGCGACTCCATTATCTTGGCGAGCGGGGGGCGTGAGCCCCCTGATGCCTGACGAATCAGGGGGCTCACACCCCCCGCTCGCCCGGATATCCGGGCAACATCTGTTCCATTCCCCCTTGACACAACTTTGCACCGCCAAGTAATCTGTCCCGGTCATTGCCCGAGGAGCCGATGCGCGTTCAGGACGCCCTCGACCAGCTCGACGCCATCCACGAGCACCTAGCCAAGGCCGAGGTGTACCGCGGCTTCCGGGTGCCGGCCGTCGCCCTCGTCGGTACGGTCGGGCTGTTCACGGCGGTCGCCCAGTCGCTCGTCATCACCGCCGAGCCGATCGGCTTCGTCTGGTACTGGCTGGCCGTAGCCGGGGTGGGCGGGTTGATCGGCGGCGGGGCGGCGGGCCGCGACTACCTGGCCCGGGAGGACGATTTCGCCCGCCGCCGGACCCGGCAGGTGTTCGCCCAGTTCGGGCCGTGCCTGTTCGCCGGCGGGGTGGTGACGGCGGCCGCGACCCGGTCGCCGGCCGACCTCGTCGCGTACCTGCCGGGGCTGTGGGCGGTGCTGTTCGGGCTCGGCATCGTGGCCGCCCGGCCGTACCTGCCGCGGGGCGTGGGGAAGGTCGGGCTCGGGTACGTCGCGGCCGGCGGGCTCTTGCTCGCCCGGACCCCGGCGGACGCGGTCCCGCCCGGGTGGGCGGTCGGCGGGGTGTTCGGGGTCGGACACCTCCTCACCGCTCTCGTTCTGTGGGCCGACCGGCGGAGGGACACCGATGGCTGAGACGCCGGGGAAGGCCGGGCGGTACGCCTACGGCGGACTCGACCGGGTGCTGCACGAGAAGGCCCGGCTGGGGGTGCTGACGGCCCTGGTCGCCCGGCCGGGCGGGGTGCCGTTCACCGAGCTGGCCCGGCTCTGCTCGCTGACCGACGGGAACCTGAGCCGGCACCTGGACGTGCTGGCCGAGGCCGGGCTGGTCGAGGTCCGCAAGGGGTACGACCGCCGCCGGCCGCAGACGACGTGCGTGCTCACGGGCGAGGGCCGCAAGCGGTTCCGGGAGTACCTGGGCGAACTGGAGCAGGTCCTGCGGGACGCGGCCGCGGCGGAGGAGGCGGCCCGGGACGGACAACGCCGGCCCGGGCTGGCGGGGGCATGAACCTCCGCACCCAGGCCTGTCGGCCTGGGCTTTGGTGTGTCGGGCCTTCGGCCCTCCGGACATGACCGGTCTTGAGGCCCGAAGGGCCGTGACAACATAGCCAAGGCCGACAAGCCTGGGTCCTGTGACGTGACGGGGCGACAGCCCCGTTTTTCTTCAGTTTTTTACTTTGCATCGCAAAGTTATTACCGCCACGGAGTCACTGATGCCCGTCCGCTACCTTCCTCGCCTGATGCGGGAAGCCCCGCGGCTCGACGACGCGGCCCCACGCCGGCCGGTGACGCCGCGGTCCGCCCTGCTCGTCAACCCGTTCTACCCGAAGGACCCGCACGCCAGCTTCGGCAAGCACGTGCTGACGCCAACGCTGGCCCTGACCAGCTTCGCCGGGGCCACGCCGCCCGACTGGCAGGTCCGCTACTGGGACGAAAACCTCCTCCAAGGCCCGCCCCCTGCCGACCCGTTCCCGCAGGTCGTGGCGATCACGGTTCACCTCACCTTCGCCCGGCGGGCCTTCGCCCTGGCCCTGTGGTTCCGCGACCGCGGGGCGAAGGTCGTCTTCGGCGGGCTGCACGTCCTGTCGTGCCCGGACGAGTGCGGCCCGCACGCCGACGCCCTCGTCACCGGCGAGGGGGCCGCGGTCTGGCCGGACATCCTCCGCGACATCGAGGCCGGCCAACTGAAGCGGCAGTACCACGGGTCGTACCGCCGGCCGTACCGCGACGACCCGCCACCCCGCCGGGGGTTGCTCGACCGCCGGGCGTTCCTGACCACGACCAGCATCAACGCCACCCGCGGCTGCCACAACCGCTGCGGCTTCTGCTACCTGTCGACCGACGGCCTGCGGATGCCGTACCAGTGCCGGGATGTCGAGCAGGTCGTGGCCGAGGTCGCGGCCGACGGCCAACCCTACTTCGTGTTTACTGACAACAACCTCGGCTCAAGGCCGGACTACCTGCGGGAGCTGTGCCGCGGGCTACGGCCCTTGCGGAAGATTTGGAGCGCGGCCGTCACCCTGGACGTGACCGACGACCCGTCGCTGGTTCGGGAGATGGCGCTGGGCGGGTGTACCGGGGTGTTCGTCGGGTTCGAGTCGCTGTCCGACGCGAACATCGCCGACGCCCGTAAGAAGTCGCCCCGGGCGGCCGAGTACGCCCGCCGGATCGGGGTGTTCCACGACCACGGCATCCAGGTGAACGGCAGCTTCGTGCTCGGCTTCGACCACGACCGGCCGGACTGCTTCGAGCAACTGGTGGACTGGATTGAGGGCGTCCGGATGGAGTCGGCGACGTACCACGTCCTGACGCCGTACCCCGGGACGCCGCTGTTCCGACAGATGGAGGCCGAGGGCCGCATCCTGCACCGGGACTGGGAACGGTACGACACCGCGCACGTGGTCTTCCGGCCCAAGCACATGTCGGTGGACCAGCTCGCCGAAGGGTACGAGTACTGCTACGACCGGACGTTCTCGCACCGGTGCGTGTGGAACCGCCGGCCGCGGGACGGGCGGGCCGTCCCGGCCTACCTGGCGATGGCCTACCTGTACAAGAAGTGCAACCGGCTCTGGCCGGTGCTGATCCGCCGGCGGCTGACCCACTGGGCGTGGCGGCCGCTGTTGGAGGCGAGCCGGCTGCGGCACCTCCGCTACCGCCGGCGGCTGGCGGGTACGGTGGCGGACGGAAGCCCGGTCCGGGCGCCGGTCTACGCGGGCGTCTGAACCCCGCGGCCGGGGTCGGCCCTCGAACGGGTATGAGCCTCGTCGCGCGGAGGTTCACGAGGATTCGTCCCCGCCCCGGCCGGGCGTTTGCACGTTGAAGGCCGCCCGGCCGTCCGCCCTCCGCCCCGAACACCGATCCTGGAGACTCTGTTGGCGTCCCCCGTCCTCCGCCGCTGGCGGCTGTCGTCGTTCGTTTTCCTCAGCCTGGCGGACCTTGCCCTGACGTGCTGGCTGGTCAGCCGGCCGGGCGGCCCGGTGTACGAGTCCAACCCGGCCGCGGCCTGGGCCCTGGGCCGGTTCGGGTGGGCCGGGCTGGCCGCGGTCAAGGCCCTGTCGGTCGGGCTGGCCCTGGCCGTGCTGGTCCCGGTCGCCGTCCGCCGGCCCCGGGTGGCCGAGCGGGTGCTCGGGGTCGGCTGTGTCGTGCTGGCCGGGGTGGTCGGGTATTCGGCCCTGGTGGCGGTCCCGGCGGCGGCCGCGTTCGACCGGTCGCGGGAGCGGGTGGACGAGGACGCCCGGCGGCTGGAGGCGGCGGCGTGGTCCCGGCGGGCGGCGGCCCGGTTCGCCGACGGGGTGTACCGCGACCTGCGGGCCGG
>JAIEQO010000554.1 GCA_019747655.1 Gemmataceae bacterium
GAGGGGGTGGTCGGGGAACCCGGCCGGGCGGCCGGCCAGGGCTGCCAGGTGCGGCGCGACGTACCGGAACTGCCACCCGTCCGGGCCGGCCCCGGGGGCCCGCTCGGCGCTCCACAGGGCGGCCGGGCTGGCCGCCAGGACGGCCCGCAGCTCGGCCTCCATCCCCCGGGCCCGGGCCAGGGCCGCCCGCCGGGCCCGGTCGTCCCGGGCGGTGATCAGCCCGAGCGTCCGCGGGGCGACGTGGAGCCGGGAGACGGTCAGCCCGACCGGCACCCACCCCCCCACCTTGGCCCGCAGCAGGTAGCCGTCCTGGGCGTGGAACACGGCCGTCTTGGCGACCGCCCCCCGGACCCCGTCCCGGTCCCCGCCGTCGGCCCGGAACAGGTGGGTGGCCGGGAACCCGAGCAGCTCGGCCCGCCCGAACCCGGTCAGCCGGACGGCCGTGGGGTTCGCGTCGACCAGCCGGTCGGTCTCCGGGTCGATCAGGAACAGGGCGTCCCCGATCTCCTCGAACAGGGCCTGGGCGAGGTCGGCCGGGTCGTGCGCGAGCATGGCCGGCGGCGGGGTCGTGGTGAGGGGCTCCGGTCGGGGCGGCCGGGAAAAAAGTTGAGGCGACGCTTGATGCTAGGACAAAAAAACGGCCCCGGGAGCAACCGGCGCCGATGGATCGCAGCGATTTCGCGGCCGGGCGTGAGGTCGGGCCGGAAACTTCCTACAGCCGGCACAACCCGAACCCCCGGCCGCCGGTGGACACCGGCCCCGGCCGCCGGCATGATGACCCCGACCACCCACGCGCGGAGCGGACCATGAGCGGCGACCTGACCCGGCGGGCGGCGTTATCCGGGATCGCGGGGGGCCTTGCCATGACGACCGAATCGGGAGCGTCGGGCCGTGAGGCCGACGGTTCCAAGCCGGGGTTCGGCTTCTGCCTGAACACCAGTACGGTCCGGGTCAACGACAACTCCTGGGGCAAGCCCCGGCCGATCGTCGAGCTGATCGACATCGCCCACAAGGCCGGGTACGCGGCCATCGAGCCGTGGGTGAGCGAGCTGGAGGAGTACGTCAAAGGCGGGGGCACGCCGAAGGAGTTGGGGAAGCGGTTCGCCGACGCCGGGCTGGCGGTCCCGGACTGCATCGGGTTCGCCGAGTGGCTGGTCGAGGACCCGGCCCGTCGGAAGAAGGGACTGGAGCAGGCCAGGCGGGACATGGAGCTGGTGGCGGCGGTCGGCGGCAAGCGGCTGGCGGCCCCGCCGGTCGGGGCGACGGGCGGCCAGAGCCGCCGCGACGACCCCAAGTTCACCGAGCCGGTGATCGACCTGATCGCCGCGGCCGACCGCTACCGGGCTCTCTTGGAGGTCGGCAAGGGGTTCGGGGTGACGCCGGTGGTGGAGGTGTGGGGGTTCTCGAAGACGCTGCGGCGGCTGGGCGAGTGCCTGCTGGTGGCGGCCGAGTGCGGCAGCCCGGACGGGTGTGTGCTGCCGGACGTGTACCACCTGTACAAGGGCGGGTCGGACTTCGCCGGGCTGACGCTGCTGGGGCCGTCGGCGGTCGGCATCTTCCACGTCAACGACTACCCGCGGATGGACCGGGACAAGATCGCCGACGCCGACCGGGTGTTCCCGGGCGACGGGGTGGCGCCGCTGAAGGACGTGTTCGCGGCCCTGCGGGGGATGAACTACCGCGGCTATGTTTCGCTGGAGCTGTTCAACCGGGAGTACTGGAAGCGGGACCCGCTGGCGGTGGCGAAGGAAGGGCTGACCAAGATGAAGGCCGTCGCGGGGGCGTGACGTCGACCCCGCGACCGGGCGAGCCGCTCCTCGCCCGCGCTCCCCTCACCCGACCCCGACTTCGTACAGGTCGTGCTGCCCGGCCCGCTGCGAGGCCACCACCAGCCGCCGGCCGTCCGGGTGCCAGCCGGGGTAGTCGTCCCCCTCCGAGTCCGTCACCACCGGCCGGGCCCCGCGGCCGTCCGCGTCCATCACCCACACCCGCATCGCCCCGCCCACGAACCGGGCGAAGGCGATCCGCCGGCCGTCCGGCGAGAACTCCGGCCGGACGCTCCGGTGCGGGCCGTGCGTCAGCCGCCGGACGCCCCCGCCGTCGGCATTCATGACGAACAGATCGTACACCCCGAGCCGCGACGACCCGAAGACGATCCGGCCGCCGTCCGGCGAGTACGACGGCCAGTTGTCCGCCCCAACCCCGTCGGTGAGTTGCTTGCGGTCGCCGCCCTTGGCGTTGACGCTGAACACCTTCTGGTGCGTATTCTCGGCGATGGCGAAGAGCACCCGCGACCCGTCCGGGGCGACGCCCGGGTTGCACGCCCCGGCGAACCCCCCGGGCGGCGGGACCTCGGCCGGCTCCTTCCGCTCCAGGTCGCGGATCACCACCGCCAGCGACAGCGCGCCCCGCAACTGCATGAACGCCATCACCCGGCCGTCCCGCGAGAACGCCGGCTCGGTCTCCGACTTCGCCGCCTCCGGGTGGAACGCGGCGACCGCCCCGTCCGCCACGGTCAGCCGCGTCAGGCGGAGCAGCTTCGGCCCGGCGAAGGTGGTGTAAACCACCTCCCGCCCGCCCTTGATGTACCGCGGGGTCAACTTCCGGGTGCCGTCGGCCGTCAGCCGCCTAAAGGAGTTCATGGATCACGCTCCCCCCGTCCAGCACCCGCAGCTCGGCCCGCCGCTGGGCGTCGACCCCGGCCAGCTCGGCGATCGTCGTCCCCACCAACAGCGGCGGGAGCGGCCGGCCGACGGCCGGCTCCTGGCCGCGGCGGTCGCTCTGGCCCAGCACCCGGCCGCCCGCGATCCCGGCCCCGGCCCACACCGACGGGTAGCAATTCGGCCAGTGGTCCCGGGCCCCGCCCTTGCTGATCCGCGGCGTCCGCCCGAACTCCCCCATGCACACCACCAGCGTGGTGTCGAGTAGCCCGCGGTCGGCCAGGTCCGCCAGGAGGGCGGAGAACGCCCGGTCGAACACCGGGCAATGGAGGTCCTGGTGCAGCTCGAAGTTGTACAGGTGGGTGTCCCAGCCGTGCTCGTACCCGGGGTTCATGGCCTCGACGTGCTGGCTGTAGTTGACCTGCACGTAGGGGACCCCGGCCTCGACCAGCCGCCGGCCCAGCAGGCAGCTCTGGCCGAACTCCGACTGCCCGTACCGGGCCCGGGTGGCGGGCGTCTCGCGGGACAGGTCGAAGGCGGCCCGGGACTCGGGGTTGGTCAGCAGTTGGTGGGCGGCCTGCTCGCGGCGGCCCCAGTTCTCCGGGGCCGGGCCGGACAGGCCGCGGGCGGCCCGGTCGAGCCGGCCGCTCAGGGTCCGGCGGTCGACGATCTGGGCCGGGGTCAGCCCGGGGAGGAGTTGCAGGGCGGCGATGTTCGCCTTCCCGGTCTCCGAGCAGCCGACCATCATCGGGTCGTTGGCCGCCGTCAGGGTGCCGCCGCCGTGCCCCTCGATCCGCCGGCTGGCGTCGGCCGGGACGCCGTTGGCCAGCGACACGAACGCCGGCAGCCGCCCGCCGGGCCCGCGGTGCTTGCCGACGACCGCCCCGAAGTTCGGCTGGACCGGGCCGGCCCGCTCGCTGAATCCGGACAGGGCGACCGTCCCGGCTTCGGGGTGGCCGCTCTCGGAGGTGACGTGGGTGCGGACCATCGTGAAGAGGTGGCTTTGCTGGGCCAGTTGGGGGAGCAGCTCGGTGAACCGCAGGCCGGGCGTCCGGGTCGGGATGGTCCCGAACGGGCCGCGGTACTCGGCCGGGGCGTCGGGCTTCGGGTCGAGGGTGTCGAGGTGGCTCGGGGCACCCCAGAGGAAGACGAACAGCACAGACCGGGCCCGGGCCGTCGGCGGGTTGGCCGACGCCACCGCGGCCGAGGCGCCGAGGGCCATCGGGACCGAGGTGGCCAGCCGCAGGAACGCCCGGCGGCCGACCCCGCCGCAGGTCTTCGTCCGGAAGCTCCCGACGTCGAGCATGACGACACCCCCGAATCGGAACACCGGCCGGCCGGCGGGAAGCGGCGGGCTGTCTACTGTATACACTGTAACGACGGCCCCCGCAACCATCATTCTCGGAGACGGCACCGATGCTGGCGGACCAACTGCTCGCCCGCGAGGCGGAGGGCCGGCCGTTCCGGGTCGGGGTGATCGGGGCCGGGACGTTCGGGACGCAGATCGTCGCCCAGATGGGCCGGATGCGGGGGCTCCGGGTGGCGGCCGTGGCCGACCTGAACGCCGAGCGGGCGGCCCGGGCGTTGCGGCTGGGCGGCACGTCCGACGCCGAGATCGCGGCGGCCGTCACCACCTCCGCGGACGACCTGGTGAACCGCGAGTTGGACGTGGTCATCGAGGCCACCGGGCACGCCGAGGCCGGGGCCCTCCACGCCGACGCGGCCATCGCCGCCGGCAAGCCCGTGGTCATGGTCACGGTCGAGGCCGACGTGCTGGTCGGCCACCGGCTGCGGCAGTTGGCGGCCGAGGCCGGGGTGCTCTACAGCATGGCCTACGGCGACGAGCCGGCCCTGGCGGCGGAACTGGTGGACTGGGCCCGAACCCTCGGCTTCGCGGTCGTCGCGGCCGGCAAGGGGACGCGGTTCACCCCGGCGTTCCGCCACGCCACCCCGGACGACGTGCCCCGGCTGTACGGGTTCACCGGCGGCGGCGATTACAACCTGCGGGTGTTCAACTCGTTCCTCGACGGCACCAAGCACGCGATCGAGATGGCCGCCCTGGCGAACGCCACCGGCCTCGGGGTCGACGTCCGCGGCATGCACTTCCCGACCCTCGACCTCCGGGAGATGCCGGACCGGCTGGCCCCGGTGGGGCGGGGCGGTATCCTCGGCCGGGCCGGGGTGGTCGAGGCGGTGAGCGTGATCCACCCGGACGGCCGGTTCGTCGAGCGGGGTTTGCGGGGCGGGGTGTACGCCGTCTTCGACGCCCCGACCGAGTACGTCCGCGACTCGCTGGCCGGGTACGGGGAGATCATCGGCATGGTCCACGGGGCGACGAGCCGGCAGGCGATGATCTACCGGCCCCAGCACTTCGTCGGGCACGAGGTCCCGATCGGGGTGGCCCGGCTGCTGGTGCGGGGCGAGACGTGCGGCGGGCCGGTCCACCGGGCGGCGGAGGTGGTCGCGGCAGCCAAGATGCGGCTCGCCCCGGGCACCGAGCTGGACGGCGAGGGGGGCTACACGGTCTACGGCCTGCTCGAGGACGCGGCCGCCGCCCGCCGGGAGAACCTCTTGCCGATCGGCCTGACCGCCGGGGCGGTGGTGACGCGCGAGGTCCCGGCGGACGGCCTGCTGACGTGGGCCGACGTGGAGCCGCGGGAGTCGTTCGCGCTGGCCCTGCGGCGGGCCCAGGACGCCCGCGGACCGGCGTAGGTCCGGGCCGTCACGGCCTGCCCGGCGGGTCGCCCGGCTTGCCGGCCGGGTTGTACCCGCCCCACCCCTTCGCCAGCCCGAGGAAGTTCCCCATGATCGCCCGCGACACCTCCGGCGTCCCGGCCATCTCGATGTGGAACTGGGCCGCGTAGACGTACCGGTCCTTCACCCGCAGGCACTGCGTCTTCGTCCGCGCACCCTCCCCGCCCGCCGCGACCAGCACCCAGCCCTCCGGCGGCCACCCGATCTGCCCGCAGTGGCTCTCCGGGGCCTTGAACTCCCGCGGCAGCCCGGCGAACACCGGATCGGCGAGGACCTGCCGGATGTTGTGCGGCCCCCGCTCGAACACGCAGGCGTCGTAGGTCCCGCACTTGCCGGCCGGCCCGGTGTGCCCGATGTGGGTGTAGATCGGCAGCCTCGGGGCTTTCGGGTCGCGGCAGTGCGGGCAGTCCCACGGCCGGTCCACCCCGACCTCGGCCAGGATGGCCAGCCCCTGGGCCCCGCCGCACGCCGCCCACATCGGCAGCCGGCCGGCCCGCAGCACCTCCTGCACCCCCCGCCAGTGCCCGCGGTCCTGCTGGCACCAGTCCTTGAAGTTGCCGGACAGGAAGGCGCACAGGGGTCGCGGCTCGGCCGCCAGGAGCGCCTCGTCGAAGTCGCCCAGCCAGACGTTCTGGGCCTGAAGGTGGTCCCAGCCGTCGCACGACCGGGCCAGCGGCACGAACTCGGACCCGGTCCCGGGCACCGTGCGGTCGCCGGTCGTGTTCACGACCACCGCCCACGGCGGGAACGGCACGTCCGCCTTCGGGTCGGCGAAGAACTCGACCCCGCGGAGGGCCGGGGCGTCGCCGTCGGCGGATGCGACGGACAAGCGGAGGTAGCGGACCCGCTGCGGGGCGGCGAGGCGGTGGAGGCGGAACGTGCGGCGCTCGTCGGTGACAGCGCTGCCGTCGAGGTCGTGCCAGTCCGTGCCGTCGGTGCTGGCCTGCCAGACGTAGCTCTTCGGGGCGTTCCGGCGGGCGAGCGGGTGGTCGCCGTGGACCTGGAGGATGGCCCCGATGTCACGGGGTTGCGGGAATTCCACCTGCCACCACCAGGACGGCTCCCCCGGCTTGCCCCGCCAGACCGTGCCCGGCGTGACGCCGAAGCGGTCGCCGTCGAGGGGGCCGCCCGGGGCGGAGTCGGCCACCGTCGTGGAGGCGGTGGCGATCGGCGGGCCGGCCGGCTCGGGCGTCCCGGGCGGCGCGGCCGGCTTGTCGGAGCAACCGCCGACCGACGCCAGGAATACGGTTACGGCCCACCAAACATGACGCCGTCGCATCCCGGCCTCCTGCGTCTCACGGCGCGGCCTCAACTGCCCGGTCCACCCGCAGCCCCGTCTGCCCCGCCGCGCACCCGGTCGCCACCCCGACCGCACGGGCCGTCCGGACGGAGCCGACCCCGCTCCGGCCGCCGGCCACCTCCACACGGCCGCCCCCGGCCGCCGGTTTTCACCCAATCTTAACCCCGCCCCGGTTGGTTCTCCATCACCCTTCAGTACCATGCCCTCTCGTGCCACCCCGCACACAGTCGGAGGCTTGTTTATGCGTTCCCGTCGGTCCGCGTTCACCCTGATCGAGCTGCTGGTGGTGATCGCCATCATCGCCGTCCTGGTCGGGCTCCTCCTGCCCGCGGTCCAGAAGGTCCGCGAGGCCGCCGCCCGCAGCCAGAGCATGAACAACCTGCACCAGATGGGCATCGCCATCCAGAACTACCACGACACCAACGACCGGTTCCCCCCGGCGATGATCGACTGGGACAGCAACTGGGACCCGGCCAACTACAACTACTGCGGGTCCACCCAGATGTACATCCTGCCCCAGATGGAGCAGGACAACGTGTTCAAGCTGAGCACCACCCAGTGGGGCCTGTACCGCCAGGGGATCAAGACCTACGCCAACCCGGGCGACCCGAGCTGCCCGTCGAACGCGGTCTACACCGACGGCGGGTGGGGCGACTACGGGGTCACGTCCTACGTCGTCAACTTCGGCGTCCTCGGGGACGTCCGCAACGACCAGCGGAACTTCCGCAAGATTCCCAGCGTCCTCGACGGCCTGTCCCAGACCATCTTCGCGTCCGAGAAGGTGGCCGTGTGCAACCGCCCGAGCTTCCCCGGGGCGAGCACCGGCGGGCCGTACTACAACATCTATGCCTACGGCCGGACCGCCTGGCCGGAGTGGAACCCGACTTTCGCCTACCTGATCACCGGCCCGGCCAGCAAGTTCCAGGTCAACCCGCGGACCACCGGGGCCGACGCCACCTGCGACCCGCGGCTGGCCAGCGCCCCCCGGTCGAGCGGCATCCTCGTCGGGCTGGGGGACGGCAGCGTCCGGTTCCTGGCCGCCGCGATGGGCCCGGATGTCTGGTGGGCCGCCTGTACGCCGGACAAGGGCGAGGTCCTCGGCAACGACTGGTAGGCCATCTGCCTCCCGGCCGGGGCCGACGCCCCGGCCGGGTCATTTCCACGGTGACAGGTTCTCACGGGTGTAGGAGCGGTCGATGCGCGGAGTTTGTGCGGCCGGCGTGCTCGGGTTGGCGGCCCTGGCGGTCGGGTGCGGGGACTACCCCCGGGCCCGGGTCCACGGCAAGCTGACGCTCGCCGGCCGGCCGCTGACCGGGGCGACGGTCATCTTCCTCGGCCGGGACAACATGACGTACATCGCCGACCTCCACCCGGACGGCAGCTACGCCGTCGACCGGGTGCCGGAGGGCCCCGTCCGGGTGTCGGTCCAGAAGCCGCCGCCCCGGCCGGCCCCCCGGCCGAACCCGCCGGCCGGGTGGACCGGGGATGCGAAGGGCAAGATCGCCGACCCGGTCGACGACCGGGCCAAAGCCTCCCGGCTGGATGTGGTCGAGGCCCCACCGGCAAAGACCTCCGGCCCGCAGCTCCCGGCCCGGTACGCCGACCCGAACCAGTCCGGGCTCGGGTTCGAGGTCAAGGGCCCGGACCACGAGTGGTCCGTCGACCTCAAGCCGTAGCCGCCGTCGGTAGTGCATCAGTTTGGCTCGGTGGCACCGGAATCCCTGACTGTGCTGCCCAACCACCACAGGCAGTTATGCCTGTGCCACCAAACCGTCTCGACTCCCCCGGCCGCCCGCTACGGCAGCGTGACCCGCCCCCACACCTCCGGCCGGCCCGGCACCCCCGGCCAGTACGACCACGCCAGCCTGGCCTTGCCCACGTCCTCGCCGACCCGGGCGTCCGTCTTCCCCGCGTGGTAGAGGATGACGTTGAAGCCGATCGGCGTCCCCGCCGGCGGCGGCCCGTCCGGGAAGCCCGCCTCGGCCCACGGCACGTGCGCCTCCACGACGTAGCCCGTCGGCGTCGGTTTCGACGCCAGGCGAATCTTCGAGCCGATCCGGCCCAGCTCGCCGGGGTTGGCGTCGGCGTCCCGGGCAGCACGCACCGTGCCCGTCGTGTCCTGCGGGAAGACGCCGAGCTTGAACGCCGTCAGCGTGTTCTCGCCCGGCGGCTTCGGGTCGAGGCACAGCTCGACGCTGGTGCTCCGCCAGTGGGCCTTGATGTCGTCCGGGGCGATGTTCCGGCAGACCGTGTCGTCGGTCACGTCGACCAGCACTTGCAGCCCGGCCGCGTCCCGGCCGACGAAGAACCGGCCGCCGCACTCGGCCGGCCCGCCCACCCGCCCCTGGACGACGTTCGTGTGCGGGATCGGGACGGGTTTGACGCCGGCCGCCTCCCACTTGGCCGCCCCGGCGTCCACCGTCAGCGGCTCCTTCAGCGCCGCGACGGTCAGCGACGGGACGACCTCGATCTTCCCCGTATCGGAGGCGTCGCCGAGCCGGGCCGTCAGGTCGTAGGACCCGGCCGGCGTGCCCGGGGGGACGTTCACCTGGAACTCGGCTGCCATCACGTCCTTGGTCTTGGCGTTCCTCACCACCTTCCGCTCGGGACCGACCGACAGCGGCGCGGGAACCTCCAGGACCAACCCCGAGCCCTCCCCGGGTTGGGTGGTCGTCGCCTCGATTGACACCACGTTGTCGTGCCGGCCGGAGACGGCGGTGGCCCGGGCCGGCAGCCGGCCGATGAGCCGGGACAGGCCGTTGGCCGTTAGCCACGCCCGGTAGCCCTCGACGTTCTCCCGACCCTTGAGCCGGACCGTGACCGGCCCGGCCGCGGCCTTCGGGGCGAGGCTCGTGGCCAGCACGTCCCCGGCCGCCTCCGGGGCGTCGAAGTCGGCCCCGGCGAGGTCGCCGAACAGGTCCTTCTCGGCCAGCGGGTTGACCGGCACCCGCGACTTGACCAGCACGAACCCGGCCGGCCGGGCCGGCGGCGGGTCCTTCGCCGGTTGGGCGGTGAAGAACTTGTCGAACCCCTGGCTGCGGTGATGCCGGGCGGCGGCCCAGGCGACCTCGGCGTGCGTCTTCCCGCCGGCCAGCGTCTTCGCCGGCTCGCCGGTCGGGACGCGGACGGTCGCCCCGTCGCCCCAGACCGACCAGTACAGCTTGCGGACCCGCCACGGGGCGAGGCCCTCGTCGCGGAGCAGCTCCGGGAACTTGGCCGGGTCGGCGGCCGCGTCGAACGCCTCGGTGGCCAGCCGGCCGGCCGCCTGGTGGTGGCCGTGCTGCCCGCCGACCGGGGCCGGGTCCATCGTGCAAACGACATCCGGGCGGAGCAGCCGGACCACCCGGACGAGCCGCTTGAGGGCGTCGTCGTGGTCCCACTTGCTGAACGTCGCCCGGACGCTTTCCGTGTAGCCGAAGTCGGTCTTGTCGAGGAAGAACAGGTGGCGGGTGCCGAGGGTCGCCAGGCACTTCCGCAGCTCGACCTCCCGGACCGCCCCGAGGGCCGGGCCGCTCTCGGCCCCGGTGCCGTTCCCGCCTCCCTCCCCGCGGGTGCAGCAGGCCAGGGCGACGACCTTCCCGGCGTCGGCGTACCGGGCCATCGCGGCGGCCATCCCGGTCTCGTCGTCCGGGTGGGCGGTGACGACCAACAGGTCGGTCTTCACCGCCTGCTGGTTCGGGGTCTCGGCCCCGACGCCGGCCAGCCCGGCGGCGGCCAGCACGACAGCGACGAAGGGGCCCGGGGCGAGCCGGCCGGGGCGGGTGCGGGTCATGGCGGGTTCCGGGATGGTGTTCGGGCGCCGGCCCTGACTCTACCGCCCCGACCGACCGCCGGCAACGAACTTCCCGGCCGCGGCACGCGAACCCGGCCCCGGTCCCGCCCGTCCGTTCAGTTCGTATCCTGAACGGCGAATCCTTCCCGCGTCCGGAGGTGGTGCGGTGGCCGTGAACGTGGCGGTGGTCGGGGCGACCGGGGCCGTGGGCGACCTGATGCGGCGGGTCCTCGCCGAGCGGAGCTTCCCGGTCAAATCGATCAAGTTCCTGGCCTCCGAGAAGAGCGCCGGGAAAACCGTCGAGTTCGCCGGCAAACCGTACCCGGTCGAGCCGCTCCGGCCGGAGGCGTTCGCCGGCGTGCAGATCGTCCTGAGCAGCACGCCGAGTTCGGTCAGCAAGGAATACAGCCCCATCGCCGCGAAGGCCGGGGCGGTCGTGGTGGACAACTCGTCGGCCTGGCGGATGGACCCCGAGTGCCCGCTGGTCGTCCCCGAGGTGAACGCCGAACAGCTCCACCACATCCCGAAGCGGATCGTGGCCAACCCGAACTGCGTGGCCATCCCGCTGTGCGTGGCCCTGAAGCCCTTGCACGACCTCGGCCGGGTCCGGCGCGTCGTCGTCGCCACCTACCAATCGTCGTCGGGGAAGGGGGCGAAGGGGCTGGCCGACTTCGACGCGCAGCTGCGGGCGTTCGCCGGCGGCGGCCCGGTCCCGGCCCCGACCGCCCACCGCGGGCAACTGGCCGGGAACGTCCTCACCCTCGACTGGACGCTCGACCCGAACGGGTACACCGAGGAGGAGAACAAGGTCGTCAACGAGACCCGGAAGATTCTCGGCGACGCCACCCTCGGCGTGTCGCCGACGTGCGTGCGGGTGCCGGTCCGGGTGGCCCACTCGATGGCCGTCACCGCCGAGTTCGACCGGCCCGTCACCGTGGCCGAGGCCCGGAAGGTGCTGGCCGAGGCCCCCGGGGTGGTCCTGGTGGACGAGGCCCGGGGCGAGTTCCCGCAGCCGCTGCTCGCGGCCGGGACCGACCACACCTACGTCGGCCGGGTCCGGAAGGACCCGAGCCACCCGGCGGCACTGAGCCTGTGGGTGGTGGCCGACAACCTCCGCAAGGGGGCGGCCAGCAACGCCGTCCAGTGCGCCGAGGAGCTGGTCCGCCGCGGGATCGTGGGGTGAGGAAAGACAGGAGCCGCACGATAAACGCAGAGGAAGACACGATCAAAATCAATGAATTGTTCTGAATCGTGTCTTGGTCGGTTTTTATCGTGCGGCTCTCTTCCGATGCGGAACCTGAAACTCACCATCCGGTACGACGGGACCGAGTTCTTCGGCTGGCAGACCCAGCCCGGCCGGCGGACGGTCCAGGAGACGGTCGAGGCGGCGGTCCGGGCGATCACGCGGGAAAACCGGGTGCGGCTGAACTGTAGCGGCCGGACGGACAGCGGGGTCCACGCCGTCGCCCAGGTGGCCAACGTCTACACGGCCTCGAAGCTGCCGTGCCCGGTGCTGCTCAAGGCGATCAACAGCCAGCTCCCGGCCGACGTGGTCGTCCGGGCCGTCGAGGAGGCCCCGCAGAGCTTCTGCGCGAACAAGGACGCCGTCCGCAAGACGTACCGGTACGTCATCAAGGACGGCCGCATCCCGGACCCGTTCCTCCGGCGGTACGCCTGGTTCGTCCGGCAGCACCTGGACGACCGGGCGATGGGGCGGGCGAGCCGGTGCCTGCTCGGCCGGCACGACTTCCGGTGCTTCGAGACCGAGTGGCCGAACCGGCTGACCAGCGTGCGGACGATCACCCGGCTGGCGGTGGCCCGGTTCGGCGAGACGATCTGGATCGACGTGGAAGCGGACGGCTTTCTGTACAACATGGTCCGGGCGATCGCCGGGACGCTGGTGCAGGTCGGCCGGGGGTTCTGGCCGGAG
>JAIEQO010000831.1 GCA_019747655.1 Gemmataceae bacterium
CCACCGTGCAACTCGCCATGATTCGCCGCTACCTCCGGCTGCTCCGCAGCCAACCGGTTTCAGCAGACAGAACCTAAGCCGGGGCAAAAGCCCAAAAATCCGAAACACGAAACACGAAACACGAAATAAGATCGATCGGTTCGTCGTCGATCGGCTACTGCGGGAAGGGCTGACGCCCTCGCCGCCCGCCGACCGGTCCACCTTGCTGCGGCGGGTCACGCTCGACCTCACGGGCCTGTTGCCCACGCCGAAGGAAGTCGCGGACTTCCTGGCGGACGAGTCGCCGGACGCTTACGAAAAAGTGGTGGATCGCTTGCTGACGTCGCCTCACTACGGAGAGCGGCAGGCCCGGCACTGGCTCGACCTCGCCCGGTACGCCGACAGCAACGGTTACACCATCGGCGGCCCGCGGTCGATCTGGCCGTACCGCGACTGGGTCATCAAGGCCCTGAACGCCGACCTGCCGTTTGACCAGTTCACCGTCGAGCAGCTCGCCGGCGACCTCCTGCCGGCGGCCACCACCGACCAGCGGGTGGCCACCGGGTTCCACCGCAACACGTCGTTCAACGAAGAGGGCGGGACCGACCCGGAGCAGTTCCGGGTCGAGCGGACCGTTGACCGGGCGAACACCACCGCGGCCGTGTGGCTGGGGCTGACCGCCGGGTGTGCCCAGTGCCACGACCACAAGTACGACCCGTTCTCGCAGAAGGACTACTACCGGCTGTACGCCTTCTTCGACGCCTGCGACGAGCCGACCCTGCCGCTCGGCGGCGACCCCGGCCTGGAGGAGAAGATCGCCGACCTCCAGCGGCAGGTGGTCGTCACCCGCCGGGCCGGGAACGACGCCGAGACCAAGCGGCTCGAAGGGGAAATCGCGAAAGCGTCGGAGGGCATCCCGACGACGCTGGTGCTGCGGGAGCGGAAGGACGGGCGGAAAACCTTCGTCCACCTCCGCGGCGACTTCCTCCGCCCCGGCGACGAGGTGACGCCCGGGTTCCCGGCCGCCCTCCCCGGGGAACAGGGGGCTCACGCCACCCGCTCGCCGAAACCACCCACCCGGCTTGACCTGGCCAACTGGCTGGTGTCGCCCGACAACCCGCTGACGGCCCGGGTGGCGGTCAACCGGGAGTGGCAGAAGTTCTTCGGCCGGGGGCTGGTCGAGACCGAGAACGACTTCGGCATCCAGGGGAGCCTGCCGACCCACCCGGAGCTGTTGGACTGGCTGGCGGCGGAGTTCATGTCTCCGGCGAGCGGGGGGCGTGAGCCCCCTGATTCCTCAACACACCAGGGGGCTCACGCCCCCCGCTCGCCTTGGAGCATGAAGCGCCTCCACAAGCTCATCGTGATGTCCGCCACCTACCGGCAGGCGTCTTCCATTCCGCACTCCGAACTCCGCGCTCCGCACTCGAAGGACCCGCGGAACCTCTTGCTCGGCCGGCAGGCCCGAGTGCGGCTCGACGCCGAAGTGATCCGGGACGCGGCCCTCTGCGCCAGCGGCCTCCTGAACCCGAAGGTCGGTGGGCCGGGGGTCTTCCCGCCCCAGCCGAAGGACGTGTTCGCGTTCACCCAGAGCCAGCGGACGTGGGCGGAAAGCACCGGCCCGGACCGCTACCGCCGGGGCCTGTACACCTACGTCTGGCGGCAGAGCCAGCACCCGTTGCTGACCACCTTCGACGCGGCCGACGCGCAAACGGCTTGCACCCGCCGGAACCGGAGCAACACGCCCTTGCAAGCCCTGCATTTAGCCAACGACCCGGTGTTCGTGGAGCTGGCGGCCGGGTTGGGGAAGCGGATCGAGGCCCAGTCGGCGACTGACGACGCCGGCCGGGTGCGGTGGGCGTTCCGGGCGTGCCTGGCACGCGACCCGTCCGCGGCCGAGGCCGAGCGTGTACTGGCCTACCTGACGGAACAGCGGGCGGCTGACCCGAAGACCGCGTGGGCTGCCGTCGCCCGGGTGCTGATGAATCTCGACGAGTTCATCACGCGAGAGTAACGGACGATGCGGTACGTCCTGCTCACGTGGGCGATCTTCACGGCCACAGCCTTGGTCGGATTCCTGGCGCTGCTGGTCACGGTCTTGTCCGGTGGCGTCTCGAAGGGCATCCCGGCTGCGGCCCTGATCGTTGGCGGCGTTCCGCTCCTCGGCCTAGCCTGTTGGTTCGGCGTCCGATCCTGGCGGTCCTGGCGGCAGGCGGACCGGCGTGACGCCCTCATCAGCCTGTTCGTCTCGCTCGTTGCGTTCACCGGGCCGGCCATCGTGGTACTGGCCGGCTCGCCCGTCGGCCACAAGTTCGGCCTGGCCCTCGATGCCCCCTAGTACGGCCCCAAACCCACCATGACCCCCCGCGACCTCGACGCCGCCCTGACGCTCGCCAAGACCCGGCGGCACTTTTTCCACGACTGTCGGGTCGGAGTCGGGTCGATCGCCCTCGCGTCGCTCCTGAACCGCGATGCCAGTGCAGCTGACCTCGCCCCCCTGCCCCGCCCCGTCCGCCGGGACCTGCTCGCCCCGAAGCCGCCGCACTTCCCGGCGAAGGCCAAGGCCGTCATCTACCTGTTCATGGCCGGGGCCCCCAGCCAGCTCGAACTCTTCGACCCCAAGCCGGAGCTGAACAAGCTCCACGGCCAGACGGTCCCCGAGACGTTCACCCAGGGGAAGCGGTTCGCGTTCATCAAGGGCGACGCCAAGCTCCTCGGCAGCGGCCGGAAGTTCGCCCAGCACGGCCGGTGCGGGATGGCCCTGAGCGAGCTGCTGCCGCACCACCGGGCCGTCGTCGACGACATCTGCTGGCTCCGCGGAATGAAGACGGACGTGTTCAACCACGGCCCGGCCAAGTGCTTCGTCAACACCGGGTCGCCGCAGTTCGGCCGGCCGAGCATGGGGGCCTGGCTGACCTACGGGCTGGGCAGCGAGTCGGACCAACTGCCCGGGTTCGTCGTCCTCCAGTCCGGGCCGCGGGGACCCCGCGGCGGGGCCGCCCTGTACGGCTGCGGGTTCCTGCCCAGCCATTACCAGGGGGTGCCGTTCCTCAAAGGGCCGAGCCCGGTCCTCGACCTGGCCCCGCCGCCCGGGTACGACGCCCGCCGGCAAGGCGAGTTCACCGCCGCCGTCAACGACCTGAACCGGCTCCGCCACGCGGCCACCGGCGACCCCGAGACCGAGGCCCGGATCGCCGCCTACGAGACGGCCTACCGGATGCAGTCGGCCGCCCCGGAGCTGACCGACCTGTCGAAGGAAACGAAAGAGACGCTGGAGCTGTACGGGGCCGAGCCGGGCAAGCCGGGGTTCGCGGCCAACTGCCTGCTGGCCCGCCGGCTGGTCGAGCGGGGCGTCCGGTTCGTCCAGCTCTACCACACCGACTGGGACCACCACGGCGGGGCACTCGACCTGGGCAAGCCGCTTGAAGCGATCTGCAAGGAAGTGGACCAGCCGTGTGCCGCGCTGGTCCAGGACCTGAAGCGGCGGGGCCTGCTCGACTCGACGCTGGTGATCTGGGGCGGGGAGTTCGGTCGCACGCCGATGGGCGAGGCCCGGGAGACGACCGGCCGGGACCACCACGTCGATGCGTATACGATGTGGCTGGCCGGCGGCGGGGTGAAGCCCGGGTTCGTTTACGGCGAGACGGACGAGATCGGCTACAACGTGGCCGAGAACCCGGTCCACGTCCACGACCTCCAGGCCACGATCCTGCACCAGCTCGGCCTCGACCACACCAAGCTGGTGTACCGGTTCCAGGGCCGCGACTACCGCCTCACCGACGTCCACGGCACGGTGGTGCGGGACATCCTCGCGTAGTGCCGACCCCCGCCCCGGGACACCGGGGCGAAAATTGTGGTATCTTTTCCCGTCGCCGCTTGACACCGCCCGGAGGGGTCGTTTAAACTCCGGGTCCTGCCTCGTATTCCCGCCGACCCACCCGCCTGCCTCGCTGCCCGCCTGCTTGTTCCGCCCGCCGCCGGTTGTCCTTCCCGCCTGCTCCCGTTCCCTCCCCGGGACCGCGTGTCATGCCCGTTGTCGCCATTGTCCTCGTGTGGGCCGCCGCGCAGACCGGCCCGGCCCCACCGCCGCGGCTCACCCTGCACGAGCGGATCGACGCCCTCGTCGCCGCCGGCCACCCCGGGTACGACCAGGTCGCGGCCCCGCTGGCCGACGACGCCGAGTTCTTCCGGCGGGTCACGCTCGATATGAACGGGACGGTCCCGTCGGCCGCCGAGGCCCGGGCCTTTTTCGCCGACCCGTCCGCCGACAAGCGCCGAATCCTCGTTGACCGATTACTTGCCGACCCGGCCTACGCCCGGCGGATGGCCGAGTTCTTCGACGTGGTGTTCATGGAGCGGCGGCGGGACGCCAAGGTCCCGCGGGCGGCCTGGGAGGAGTACCTGCGGGCCGCGTTCGCCGCCGACACGCCCTACGACCGGCTCGTCCGCGACCTCCTGTCGGCCGACGGGACCGACCCGAAGACCCGGGCCGCGGCCAAGTTTTTCCTCGACCGGAACATGGA
This sequence comes from Gemmataceae bacterium, assembly GCA_019747655.1. Lineage (GTDB taxonomy): Bacteria > Planctomycetota > Planctomycetia > Gemmatales > Gemmataceae > Urbifossiella. The sequence continues at coordinate 4,503 of JAIEQO010000831.1, forward strand.
GCCGGACGTGGTCGTCCGGGACCTCGGCCGGGTGTTCCTCGGCCGCGACCTGCGGTGTGCCCAGTGCCACGACCACCCACTCGTCGACGACTACAAGCAGGGGCACTACCACGGGCTACTGGCCTTCGTCAGCCGGTCGTTCCTGTTCCCGAACGCCGAGGCGGCGACGGCGGTACTCGCCGAGAAAGCCGACGGGGAGGTGAACTTCGTCAGCGTCTTCGACCCGAAGAAGACGCAGAAGAAGACCGGCCCGCGGCTGCCGGGGGCCGAGCCGGTCGCCGAGCCGACGCCGGCAAAGGGGAAGGAGTACACGGTCGCCCCGGCCAACGGAGCCCGGCCAATCCCGGCGTACAGCCGGCGGGCACAGCTCGCCGGCCGGCTGACCTCACCCGACAACCCGGCGTTCGCCCGCACGGCCGTCAACCGGCTTTGGGCCATGATGCTCGGCCGGGGGCTGGTCCACCCGCTCGACCTCGACCACCCGGGCAACCCGCCGTCCCACCCGGAACTACTTGACCTGCTCGCCGCCGAGTTCGTGGCCCACGGATACGACGTGCGGTGGCTGCTGCGCGAGATCGCGCTCACCAAGACGTATCAGCGGTCGAGCGCCGCGCCGCCGCCGGGCGAGGAGCCGCCGGCCGACCGCTACCTCGTCGGCATCCTGAAGCCGCTCTCGGCCGAACAGTTCGCCCGGGCCACCGTCCGTGCCACCGGGCCGGCCGTGCCCGAGGCCGAGGCGGTGGTCGCCGGGCAGGTGGCGGCGTTCCGTCGGACGTTCGGCGGCGGCCCCGGCGAGCCCGACGCCGGCACGTCGCCGACGCTCGACCAGGCGCTGTTCCTGAAGCACGGCGGGTCGATCCGCGGGCTGACGGCTCGGCGGAACGACGGCCTCACCGACCGGTTGGCCAAGTTGACCGACCCGAACGCCGCCGCCGACGAGTTGTTCTTGAGCGTACTGACTCGGCTGCCGACGGCCGACGAGCGGTGGGACGTGGCGGCAGCTCTCGACGGCGTGAAGGACCGCGGGGCGACCCTGGCCGAGATCGTCTGGGCCCTCGCCGTCTCGGCCGAGTTCCGGTTCAACCACTGACCGCCCGGTTCCTGGCGAGCGGGGGGCGTGAACCCCTTGATAGGTCGGAGGATCAGGGGCTCTCGCCCCCCGCTCGCCAAAACACACTCACCCCGGAGGCGATCCGATGGCCGACGCACACTACGCCTGCCGCACGGCGGCCCACCGGTCGACCCGCCGGGGCTTCCTCGGGTCGGCCGCGCTCGGGGCGGCCGGGGTGTTCGGGGCCGGCGGGGTGTCCGCCGCGTCGGCCGCCGGCACGCTGACCAAGGCCGGCAAGCGGGTGATGGTCATCTTCCTGTCGGGCGGGTCGAGCCAGTTGGAGACCTGGGACCCGAAGCCCGGGACCGACACCGGCGGGCCGTTCCGGGCCATCCCGACGTCCGTTCCGGGCGTCCACGTCAGCGAGCTGCTGCCGCACACAGCCAAGCAGATGCACCGGCTGGCCCTTGTCCGCGGCATCAACACCGCCGAGGACGAGCACGGCCGGGGGGCGACGATCATGCTCACCGGCCGGCGGCCGGAGCCGGGGATCGAGTACCCGCACATCGGGGCGGTGGCCGCCAAGCTACTCGGCGGCGAGTCGCAGGAACTGCCCGGACACATCCACGTCCTGCCCGGCGGGGGGGGCGGGTTCTCGAAGCAGGACGCCGCCTTCCTCGGGCCGCGGTTCGCGTCGGTCTGGCTCGGCGGCGGGCAGGCCCCGGAGAACGTGCTGCGGCCCGGCGGGCTGACCGACGACGCCGACGCCCGGCGGGAGGCCCTGCGAAAGAAGCTGAACGACCGGTTCGCCGCGTCCCGCAAGAGCGCCGCGACCGAAGCGTACGCGGAGTCGTTCGACCAGGCCGAGCGGGTCTTCCGCCGGGCCGAGGTGTTCGCCGTCGAGAAGGAGCCGGCGGCCCTCGCGGACCGGTACGGCCGGCACGACTTCGGCCGGCACCTGCTGCTCGCCCGGCGGCTGCTCGAAGCCGGGGTGCCGTTCGTCCGGGTGACCCACTCGAACTTCGACACCCACCACGAGAACTTCGACTTCCACCTCGAACAGGTGGCCGAGTTCGACCGCCCGTTCGCCACCCTGCTCGACGACCTGGCCGACCGGGGGATGCTGCAATCCACCCTCGTCGTGGTCATGTCCGAGTTCGGCCGGACGCCGCGGATCAACCACCTGTACGGCCGGGACCACTGGTCGAAGGCGTGGTCGGTGGCTCTGGGCGGGGCCGGGATCAAGGGCGGGGCCGTCGTCGGCAAGACGAACGCCAACGGCACCGCCGTGACCGACCGCGAGGTGAACGGGGGGCACCTGTTCCACACCTACCTGCGGGCGGTCGGGCTAAACCCGACCAAGAACTTCTACCCGGCCGACCGGCCCGTCCCGATCGCCGACCCGAAGGCGGCCGCCATCGACGAGGTGCTGGCGTGAGCGCCCCGCAGGTCCGCCCGGACGGCGTCTGGAAGGTCGGCAAGCCCTTGATCGGCTGCCGGTTCGACCCGAGCGGCCGGTTCCTGTTCGCGTCGGCCGAGGACCACATGGTCCGCCGGCTCGACCTCCGGACCGGCGGGGTGGTCGGCTTCACCGGCCACGCGAGCTGGGTCCGGGGGATGGCCTTCGTCCCCCACGGCCGGCCGGTGGGGCGGTCGGCGAACGAACCCCCGCCCGGGCTGCTCGCCGCCGGTAGCGGGCTGTCGCAGTCGGCCGCACCCCGGCCGGAGCCGTTCACCGTGGTCACGGGGGATTACCACGGCCGGCTGCTGTGGTGGCGGGGCGACCTGCCGGCCCCGCAGTTCGTCTGGTCGGCCGAGGCCCACGCCGGCTGGGTCCGGGCGGTGGCCGTCAGCCCGGACGGGTCGGTGGTAGCGTCGTGCGGGAACGACCACCTCGTCAAGCTCTGGCGGGCGGCCGACGGGTCGCCCCTGCGAACGCTCGCGGGCCACGACTGCCACGTCTACAACCTGGCCTTCCACCCGGCCGGCGACCGGCTGGCCTCGTGCGACCTGAAGGGCATAGTCAAAGACTGGGACTGGCGGGCCGGCCGGCTCGTCCGCGACCTCGACGCCAAGCCGCTGCACAAGTATGACACAGGCTTCCGGGCCGACATCGGCGGGGCCCGCGGGATGGCCTTCGACGGAGCCGGGTGGCGGCTGGCGGTGGCCGGGATCACCAACGTCTCGAACGCCTTCGCCGGGATCGGCAACCCGCTCGTCATCACCCTCGACTGGGCGACCGGCAAGCCGACCCAGCTCAAGCCGAAGGAGGCGTTCGAGGGGACGGCCTGGGGGGTCGGGTTCCTGCCGTCCGGGGCGGTGGTCGCTGCGGGGGCCCGGAGCGGCGGCCGCCTTTGGGTCTGGGCGGGCGACGACCCGGCCAGCGCCGCGGTCGTGAACGTCCCGTCAGACGGCCGCGACCTGGCCCTGAGCCCGGCCGGCGACCGGGCCGCGGTGGCGTGCTGGGACGGGACGGTCTACTTCTTCTCGCTCGCAGTGACCGCCGCCGCTCCGTCCCCGCGGCCGGTGGCTGCCCGCTAAGGCACCCCGGCCGGCCCGGCGTCGCAAGACGGGCCGACGACCGCATCACTCCATGTTCACTAGCTTTGAGTGTGCGGTTCACGGGCCCGGGTGAGTGCTGCGGGGGCAACTCCCGCACGGCCGGCGGAAGTTGTCCGACGGCCTCATCCGCGCCGGCCGGTGGGTGGCGTGACGGGACCGGCCCACCCGCGGCGGACCCGCATCATGCACTGGCTGCCGGCCATCTTCACGGCCGTCTGGCTCGGCTCGCTCGTCGTCCACGTCGTCCTGTGGGGCCGCCGCTCGGCCATTGACCGGTCGTCGGATGAGGGTTCCGCGGCGGACCCTTGCCGTCTGTCACATCCTCGGGTAATGTCCCGGTTGTACCGAAGTCGATGCGTCCCAGTTTGCCGCCGCCGGCCCCGATCGGGGGGTCGGCGGCCCGGCCGCGCGCCGGTCGAGGACCCGTCGACCCCCGGTAACGCCTGACCGGTGCCGGGTCCGTGACCGGTGCCAACCCTGTAGAAGAGCGGGGAGATCATGAGGAACTGGAAGTCGTTCGGCCTCGCGGGCGGCCTGTTCGCGGCCGTGACGTTCGCCCGGTACTCGGGGGGAGCCCACGGCCGGCGCGACCGACCGGCACCGGTGCCACGGGCCAGCCGCCCTCGGGCACGGATACGCCCGGCAAGGGGAGGCGGGCCCAGGAGTTCGTCGCGGCCTTCGACAGGGGTGACGCGAAGGCGGTGGCCGGGTTCTGGACCCCGACCGGCGAGTATACCGACCAGGACGGCCACAAGTACCAGGGCCGGGCGGAACTGGAGAAACTCTACGCCAAGGCGTTCGCCGCGAACAAGGGGGCGAAGCTGACCATCACCGTCACGTCCGCCCGGATGATCGGGGCGGAAGTTGCCATCGAGGAGGGGATCACCGAGGTCGCCCCCGCCGCCGGCGGCCCGCCGAGCGTCGCCGCCTTCTCCGCGGTGCTCGTCAAGAAGGACGGCGAGTGGTACTTCGAGAGCGTCCGCGACTCGGTCGCCCACCCGCCGTCCAACGCCGCCCACTTCGAGGGCATCGAGTGGCTCCTCGGCGAGTGGACCGGGGAGGTGGCGAAGGGCGAGTCGTCCCGGGCCTCATACGCCTGGGCCGAGAACCGCAACTTCATCGTCTCGTCGTTCGACACGCTGCTGGGCGGCGTCCCCGTCGTCGGCGGCACCCAGTGGATCGGCTGGGACGCCGTCGACAAGCAGGTCCGGTCGTGGAACTTCTACTCCGGCGGCGGGTTCGGCGAGGCTGTGTGGGCCCGGGACGGCAACGCCTGGAGCCTCATCACCACCGCCCGCACCGCGGACGGGAAGAAAATCTCGGCGACAAACGTCATCACCCGGACGGACGACGACCACTTCACGCTGCAGATGACCAAGCTGGTCGTGGACGGCAAGCCGATGACCGACCCGGCCCCGGTGAAGATGGTGCGCGTCAAGGGGGAGAAGAAGTAGGGTTGGCGATTCCGAGTCGCCCGCGACAAAGACCGGACACCTTCAACTTGAGGAGGAGTACGATGCGACGAACGGTTACCGCCCTGGTGTCGCTGGCCGCCCTGACGGCCCTGCTGACCCCGGCCGAGGTCGGGGCCTACGGGGCCGCCCACGTCGGCTACACCCACGTCGGGCCGAACGGGGCCTACCACGTCGGGGCGACGGCAGCGGGCGGTTACGGCGGGGCGAGGTACGGCGATGCGAGGTACGGCGAGGTCCGCACGGGCACCGGGTACGACCGGGGGGGGTACGCCGAGGTCCGCACGGCCCCCGGCGGGGTGGCGTACGGCACCCGCACCTACGCCCCGGGCTACAACACCGCCCACTACGCCTACGTCCGCTAGGCCCGGCCGCGCGGGGCCGGGAGGCGTGCCGGATGTGACGTTCCACCAAAACGAGGGGCATTTGATGAACGCACCTAAATTGTGGCTGGCCGCGCTGGGGGTCGGGTTCGCCGCACTCGCCCCCGCCCCGGCCCCCGCCCGCGGCCCGGACGCCGAGGACGAGGTCGCCAAGACCGCCGCCGCCGCCTACGTCTACGGCTACCCGCTGGTGACGATGGAGATGACCCGGCGGGTGATGACCAATGCCGCCGGGCCGAAGGACAACCACGCCCCGATGGGCCAGTTCTACAAGGCCCGCGTCTACCCCGACGCCAAGTTCCGGGACATCACCGCCCCGAACGCCGACACCCTGTACTCGCCCGCCTGGCTCGACCTGGCCAAGGAGCCCTACGTCCTGAGCCTGCCGGACCTGGGTGACCGGTACTTCCTGATGCCGATGCTCAGCGGGTGGACCGACGTGTTCGCCGTCCCCGGCACCCGGACGACCGGGAACAAGGCCCAGGCCTACGCCATCACCGGCCCGGGCTGGAAGGGCACCCTGCCCGAGGGGCTGAAGGAGATCAAGGCCCCGACGAACATGGTCTGGATCCTCGGCCGGACGTACTGCACCGGCACCCCGGAGGACTACAAGGCCTGCCACGCGGTCATGGACAAGTACGACCTCCGCCCGCTCAGCGCGTTCGGCAAGGAGTACACCCCGCCGGCGGGCAAGGTCGATCCGGCGATCGACATGAAGACCGCGGTGCGGGAGCAGGTCAACGCGATGGACGCTGGGGCGTACTTCCGGCTGCTGGCCGGGCTGATGACGGACAACCCGCCGGCCGAGGCCGACGCCCCGATGGTCGCCAAGATGGCCGAGATCGGCATCGCCCCCGGCCAGAGCCTGAACCTGGCCAAGCTCGGCCCGGCAGTGGCCCGGGCCCTGAACGGCGCCCCGAAGGCCGGGCAGAAGAGGATCATGGCCCACTTCAAGGATTCGGGCAAGTTGGAGAACGGCTGGACGTTCACGACCAAGACCGGGGTGTACGGCACCGACTACCTCCAGCGGGCTTTTATCACCGCCATCGGGCTGGGGGCGAACCGGCCGCAGGACGCCGTCTACCCGACCTCGACCGAGGACGCCGCGGGCAAGAAGTACAGCGGGGCCGACAAGTACGTCGTGCACTTCCCGAAGGGGCAGACCCCGCCGGCCGACGCCTTCTGGTCGATCACCATGTACGACGCCGGGTACTTCTTCGTGGACAACCCGCTGAACAAGTACACGGTCAGCCCGCGGAACAACCTCAAGTTCAACGACGACGGGTCGCTCGACCTGTACATCCAGAACGAGTCGCCGGGGGCGGACAAGGAGGCGAACTGGCTGCCGGCCCCGAAGGGCGAGTTCGTCCTGATGATGCGGCTGTACCACCCGAAGGAGAAGGACCCGTCGATCCTCGACGGCACCTGGAAGCCGCCGGCGGTCCGGCCCGTAAAGTGAGCCCGTCCCGGCGGCCGGGTTTACCCCCGCCGCCCCGTCACCCGCCGACCCACGCCGAGGAGCGAATGGCCACCCCCGCGAACCCGCCGGCCGGCCCCGGGCTGCCCCAGAACCTCACCGTCATCAGCCACTCCAGCCTGATCTACTGGTGGCCGGTGTGGCTGGTCGGGTTCGTCCTGGCCGGGCTCACCTACTTCGAGAACAGCCGGCTGGCCGTCCTGCCCGGTGGGACGACGGCCAAGGCGGCCGAGGCCGGGCCCGGGGGCCGGGTGTACGAGCTGACCGTCCCGGCCGGGGCGCCGGTCAAGGCGGCGGACGGGGCCGACCCGTTCCCGGTCCGCATCTCCCGGAACACCGACTACGGGGTGGTGTACGTGGTAGTCGTCCTGCTGGTGGCGTTCGGGTCGAACGTCCACCTGCGGGGGATGGCGTCGCTGGCCGCCGTCCTGTTCGTCCTGCTGGTCACCGTGGTGTTCGTCATGCTCGGGTGGTGGGAGTCGGTGTTCGCGGCGGTCGGCGGGTGGCACATCCAGATCACCCTGGCCGGGTACCTGGTCACGTCCGCCGCCCTCCTGGTCATGTGGCTGGCCGTCCTGTTCCTGTACGACCCCCTGCGGTACATGACGTTCACCCCCGGGCAGTTGGTCCTGCACAAGGAGATCGGGGACATGCGGGAGGTGTTCGACACCACCCAGGTGGAGGCCGAGAAGAAGAAGTCGGACCTGCTCCGGCAGTGGGTCCTGGGGTTCGGGGCCGGCGACCTGATCATCAAGATCCCCGGCCAGGCGATGCAGATCGAGCTGCCGAACGTGCTGTTCGCCGACCGCCGGGTGGCCGAGATCGCCGAGCTGATGAAGACCAAGCCGGTCATCCGCGAGTGAACCGCCGGCCCCGGCCGGCCGAGACTCTGTTCCCTCCCCGGAGTCACCCCCATGCCGACGCGGTCGAAGTTGGCGGCCCCGCTCGTCGTGGCGGCCGGCGGGTTGCTCGGGTACGCCGCGGCCGCGGGCGG
>JAIEQO010000649.1 GCA_019747655.1 Gemmataceae bacterium
GCCCGCCGGTTTTCCACGGGGACCGGCGGGCTGACGCCGCGCCGCTCACCGGTCGGCTTCGCCGGCAGGGCCTGCCCGAGGAGCCGCGGCTCGGGGCCGTTCACCGGCCGGGACCGGACGCCGTTGACCACCCAGGCCGTCGGCGGCGGCTTCGGCTTGCCGGTCTCGGGCGTGAGCTTACCCGGGTCGAGGGGCTGGACACCCCGGCCCTGGTAGAGCCGGTCGAGCCGGGCCGGGACGCCGGCCGCCAGCAACTGCCCGAGCAGGTGGGCGAGCTGGACCAGCCCGGGCCGGCCCTTCACGTCGGAGGCAACCGCGAGGTGCGGCTGGCCGGCGAGGGTCTGCCCGGCCAGGCCGGTCAGCACGGAGCCGGGTCCGACCTCGACGAACACCCGGGCCCCGGCCGCGTGCATGGCTCGCAGCTCGTCGGCGAACCGGACCGGCGAGACCAAGTGGTCGGCGAGCTGGGCGGCAACGGCCTTGCCGTCGGCCGGGTGCGGCTCGGCCGAGGTGTTCGAGAACACCGGCTTCGTCGGGGCTGCGAACCCGGCCTCGGCCAGGGCTTCGGCCAACGGCCCCTTCGCCCCTGCGATCAGCGGCGAGTGGAACCCGCAGGCGACCGGGATGCGCTGATTGCGGATGCCGGCGGCGGTCAGCTTCTCGGCCGCGAGCTTCAGCCCGTCGTCGGTCCCGGCCAGCACCGTCTGCGTCGGCGAGTTGTGGTTGGCGACCCAGACGCCCGCGACGCCCTTCAGGGCGGCCGTGATGGTGTCCGGGGCGGCGTCGGCGGCGATCATGCCACCCGCCGCGTCGGCGGCCGCGTCTTTGATCGCCCGGCCGCGGCGGTGCGACAGCTTGAACAACGCCTCGTCGGAGAGGGCCCCGGCGGCCGCGAGGGCGGCGTACTCGCCGTAACTGTGGCCGGCCAGCATGTCGGCTTCGACGCCGACCGCGGCCAGCAGCCGGGCCATGCCGAGGTCCGTCGCCCCGACGGCGGGTTGTGCGACCTCGGTCCGTTGCAGCTCGCGGCGGTTGTGGGCCTCTTGCTCGGGGCTGAACGCCGACGGCGGGTAGACGAACTTGCCGAGCGGCTTGTCGAGGTCGCCGGCCAGCGTCCGCTCGGCCCGGTCGAGCACCGACCGGACCTCCGGGAACGCCATCGCCACCTGGGCCAGCATGTCCGGGTACTGCGACCCCTGGCCGGGGAACAGGAATGCGACCTTGCCCGCACAGGCAGGAACGCCTGTGCCACCGAAGTAGATGCCGCGGGGATCGCTCGCGGGCTGCCCGGCCGCGATGAGCTTCAGGGCCGCGTCGAGCTTGTCCTTGAGGTCGTCGAGCGAGGTCGCCACCACGGCCAGCGTCGGCTGACCCGCGCCGTTCTTACTCGACTGCCACAGCCCGGCCGCGAGGTCGGCCAGGGCTGGCGTCGCCCCGGCGGCGAGGGCGTCACGAACCTGCTTCACGCTCGCGGTCAGGGCCGCCAGGTCCGGCCGCCGCCAGACGACCAACTCCGCCGGCCACGCCCGGAACCCGGCCTCCGGCCGGTCGAGGTAGTCGCCGGTGTACTCCTCCAGGACCGCGTGGAAGTTCGTCCCGCCGAACCCGAACGCGCTGACCCCGGCGGCCCGCGGGTGGTCGGCCCCGTGGACCCACGGCCGGGCCTCGGTGTTCAGGTAGAGCGGCCCGCCGTCGAGGTTCGCCCGCGGGTTCGGCGTCTCCACCAGCGTCGGCGGCAGGACCTTGTGGTGCAGGGCGAACGCCGCCTTGATGAGCCCGGCCAGCCCGGCCGCGCACTTACTGTGCCCGATCATCGACTTGACCGAGCCGATGGCGCACGACTGCGGGTCGCCGCCGGCGTCGCGGAACAACTGCCCGATGGCCCGGGCCTCGGTCTGGTCGCCGACCACGGTGCCGGTCCCGTGGGCCTCGACGAGGCCGACGTTGGCCGGGTTCACCCGGGCCTGGGCGTAGGCCCGGTGCAGGGCCCGCAACTGCCCCTCGGCCCGGGGGGCGGTCAGCCCCTTGTCCCGGCCGTCGCTCGACGCCCCGACGCCCCGGATGACGGCGTAGACCTTGTCGCCGTCCCGCTCGGCGTCGGCCAGCCGCTTGAGGATGGCCACGCCCACCCCCTCGGCCAGGGCGATGCCGTCGGCCTCGGCGTCGAACGGCCGGCACCGCCCCTTCGCGGAGAGGGCGTGCGTCTTGCTGAAGGCGACGTAGGCGTAGGGCGTCTGCACCGCGTCCCCGCCCATCACCACGGCCACGTCACTCGTGCGGTCCTGTAGCTCGCGGACGCCGGCGTACAGGGCCGCCAGCGACGACCCGCAGGCGGCGTCGATGGCCATGTTCGGGCCGCCCAGGTTGAACCGGTTGGCCACCCGCCCGGCCGCGACGTTCAGCAGGATGCCGGGGAACGAGTCCTCGGTCCACTCCGGCAGCATGTCCTCGGCCAGGTCGACGATCTCGGCCCCCTTGATTGTCATCCCGGGGATCGAGTCGAGCAGCGGCATACAGGCCCGGAACCCGTAGGAGACCGACAGCGGCATCCCGCCGCCGCCCACCCCCAAAATCGCACACGTCCGTTCCCGATCGAACGGCCGGTCGAGGTAGCCGGCGTCGCCGATCGCCTGGTTCACCGCTTCGAGGAGCAGCAGTTGCAGCGGCTCGATGTTCGGGATCGACTTCGGCGTGATCCCGTACTTGATCGGCTCGAACAGCACGTCCGACATGAACCCGCCCCACTTGGACACCATCTTGTCCTTGGCCCGGGGGTCGGGGTCGTAGTACGGCCGCCAGTCCCAGTGGGTCGGCGGGATCTCGGTGACGGCGTTGACCTTCGAGAGGATGTTCTCCCAGTACGGCTGGAGGCCGTTCGACCGCGGGTAGAAGCACGACAGCCCGACGATGGCCACGTCGCACGGGGGCGGGGCGTCGGGAATCGCGCATTGCGGAATGCGGAGTTCGGATTGAAGAGCCGGCAGGCCGCCGCAAACTTCCGCGTGCAGTTCGGCAATCGAGGTCACTGAGTCCCGCAGGGCGGCGACCTGGCCGATCATGTACATCCCGCGGCGGAACTGCACGTCGTCGCCGACCGTCGCCAGCCCGCTGCCGTTGCCGTTGACCGAGGCCGCGCGTTCGACCCCCTTACTGGCCACCCGCAGCCGCCCGAGGTTCATCCGCTCCAGGGCCAGGGCCACGTCGAGCGGGGACTTCCCCTCGCCCTTCAGCCGCCGCTTCTCGGCCTCGAAGTCGTCGGCGTACGGCGTCGGGATGCAGCGGATGGCGTGGCCGGGGCCGGTTTCGAGTAGCACCGTCGCATCACACCCCAACGCTTCGCGCTGGAACCGGGCGGTGATCGCCCCGGCGGTGACGGCCTGTTCGGTGAACAGGTAGGCCGTCCCGAGCCACGCCCCGACCTTCACGCCCTTCTCGGCCGAGCCGGCCGCCACGGCCGCGACCATCGCCCCGGACAGGGCGTCGTGGACCCCGCCGGCGAAGGCCACGTGGATGTCGTCGCCGGGCTTGTTGCCGAGGTGGTCGAGCAGGACCTCGGTGACGGCCTCCCACAGGGCGAAGCTGGCCCGCGGGCCGACGTGCCCGCCGCACTCCTGCCCCTCGAACACGAACCGCTTCGCCCCGTCCTTCAGGAACATCCGCAGGAGGCCCGGCGACGGGACGTGCAGGTAGGTCGGGATGCCGATCGCCTCCAGCTCCTTCGCCTGGTCCGGCCGGCCGCCGGCGATCACCGCCACCGGCGGCTTCACCGCCCGGATGGCGTCGAGCTGTTCCGAGCGGATCTCGTTCGGCACGAAGCCGAGGATGCCGACGCCCCAGGGCTTCTTGCCGAGCTTGGCCTTCGTCTCGGCCAGGAGCTTCTCGGTCTCGGCCTTCCGCATCAGGGCCAGGGCCAGGAACGGCAGCCCGCCGCCGGCCGCGACCGCGTCGGCGAACGCCGCCGTGTCGCTCACCCGGGTCATCGGCCCTTGCAGGATCGGGTACTTGATCCCGTGCGACTTGGCGAGCGGTGACCCCTCGGCCAGCGGGTTCAGCCGGCGGGCCGCGTCGAGCTGTTTGCCGGCCCGGTCGGCCACCGCCTGCACGATGCCCGCGACGGTGACGAACTTCGCGGCCAGCCCGGTCGCCGTGACGATGTCCTGCCCGACCGGCCAGACGCCCTCGGCCGGGTCGGCCGCCACCCGCGCCCGGACCGCCTGCCGCCAAAGCCCGCGGACCTCGTCCGCCGGCCGGCCGGCGGACAGCAGGACCTCTTCGTCCTTGACCAGCTCCTGGAAGGCCGGGCTGTCCGGCCGGGCGTACACCCGGTACGCCTCGCCGAGCTTCAGCCCTAGGATGGCCGTCTCGCCGCCGTCCATCCCGCCGACCCGCTTCCGGGCGGCCTCGCCGAGCGGTGATTCCTTGGCTAGCAAGACCTGCGAATCGAGGACGACCCCGCGGGCCCCGGCCGCCAGGCAGGCCGCCGCGGTGTTCAACCCGATCCCGCCCTGGACCCAGAACGGCAAGTTCAGGCCGGCCCGGTCGGCGTGCCGCCGCCACTTCTGGATGAGCACGAACGCGGTGTCGGCCCCGACCCGGCCGCCGGCCTCGTGGCCCTTCAGGACCACACCGTCCGCCCCCAGTTCGGCCGCCCGGACCGCCTCCGGCAGGCTCACCGCCTCGACCAGCACCTCGGCCCCGGCGTCCCGCCAGCGTTTGACCGCCGCGGGTAGCTCGGGCAGGTCGCCGCCGGCCAGGATCACCCACCCGGGCCGCACGTCCGCCGGCAGCTCCAACGCCACGTCCGGCCGGAGCTTGAGCCCCCACCGCGGGGCGAACCGGGCCAGCCGCCGGACCGCCTCGCCCGCCCGCCCGGCGTCCGCGACGAACTCCAGGTCAAGGGTGCCGCGGGCCCCGGCCCGGCCGGCCGCGACGGCCGGGGCCGGGTCGGGCGTGCCGGGCGGGGTCAGGACGATCAGGTCGGACGGTTCCATCACGCTCCTCGCGGGGCCGGGACGGGCTCCGCGCCCCGAAAAGTCAGTATCGAAGCTCGCCGAGTCGGTGGCAATTTGGGCAGTGTGGAAAATACGACCGCTTCAGGGGGTTTCGGAAGGGGGGACGGCCGGGGGCCGACGGCCGGCGGACGGATTTCGCGCGGGTCCGGCAGGTTGCATCTGTTGTGCCGGGGGAAGAGGTTGAACCCGGCCCCGGGGAAACGCCGATGAAGCCGTAAGTGGGGGCGTTCGGGCAACTTCTGGACCCGGGGAAACGAGCCGTGGCCAAGACGATTCCGATCCTCATGGTATTGACGGTCGCCCTCGGGTGCCAGCGGTACGTCGTCCGAACCCAGAACCGGATCGACGGCTTGGTCGACAGCCGGGTCGACATCCCCCCGGTCAGCCCGCTCGGCGGTCCGGTCAAGCCGGTCGTGGTCCAACCCGGGCCCTCGGCGAACCGGGTGGCTATCATCGACGTGGACGGGATCGTCCTGAACAGCCCGTTCGTCGGCCCCATGTCCGTAGGCGAAAACCCGGTCGCGGTGTTTCGGGAAAAGCTCGAAGCCGCGGCCGCCGACGGCTGCGTCAAGGCCGTCGTCCTCCGGGTCAACAGCCACGGCGGGGGGGTGGCCGCGTGCATGACCATGCGGCAGGACCTGGTGCAGTTCAAGGCCCGGTGCGGCAAGCCGGTGGTCGCCTGCCTGCTCGACACGGCCTGCGGCGGGGCGTACTACCTGGCCACCGCCGCCGACCACATCGTCGCCGGCGAGGCGTCGGTCGTCGGCGGGGTCGGGGTCATCCTCAACCTGTTCAACCTCCAGGACTTGATGGCCCAGTTCAACATCCTCCCGCAACCGATCAAGTCCGGGCCGTTGACGGACATCGGGTCGAGCGCCCGGGTGCTGCGGGAGGGGGAAAAGTACCTCCTCCAGACGATGGCCGACGAGTTCCACACCCAGTTGCGGGCCACCGTCCAACAGGCCCGGCCGGGGCTGCGGCTGGAGGAGGGCACCACCCTCGACGGCCGCATCTTCACCGGCACTCAGGCCCTCGGCCGGGGGCTGGTCGACGCCCTCGGCGACCTCGACGCCGCGATCAACCAGGCCGCCCAGGCGGGTTGCAGCGTGGCCGTCCGGCCCCAGGTGGTCCTGTACCGGCGGGCCAACGACCCGGCCCACTCGATCTACGCCGTCACCCCGAACATCCCGCTCCAGGGGGCCGGCTTGTTCCCGAACCTCCCCGGCCTCGACCGGACCAAACTGCCGACCTTCCTGTCGATGTGGCAGCCGGAGCTGACGATGGAAAAGCTGGGTGGAAAGTAGTCTTCGAGTCGTCAGGTCGTCAAGTCGTCAAGTCCGGCCGGGGCCGTCGGGAATCGCCCGCGACTCCGCCCGGACCCCTTGACGTAGCTTGCCCAGCCTGTGCAGTTAATGGGTGGGCCTCTCCCGGCCTCCCGAGACCCGCCCGGTATGTTCATCCACCAGCACCACCTCCGGCACCTGCTGCGGCCGGAGCACTACACGTCCGAGGCCCAGTACCGGGCCGAGCTGCGGCACCTGTTCCTCCCGGCCTGGCACCCGGTCGCCACCACCGGCGACCTGGCCCGGCCCGGCGACTTCCTGACCCTCGACCTGCTCGAAACGCCGCTCTTGCTACGCAACTTCGACGGCCACCTCCGCGCTTTCCTGAACGTCTGCCCGCACCGCCACAGCAAGCTGACCGAGAAGCCGTGCGGGAACACCGAGCGGCTGCGGTGCCAGTACCACGGCTGGGAGTACCAGGAGGACGGCCGGACCGGGAAGGTCCCGGACGCCAAGGCGTTCCGCCCGTGGGACCGGGAGAACGCCTGCCTCCGGCGGTTCCAGGTCGACACCTGCGGCGACCTGGTCTACGTCAAGCTCTCCGACGGCGGGCCGACCCTGCGGGAGTGGATCGGGCCGCAGTGGGACGTGTGGGCGAGCTACGGCGGGGTGTACCGCCACGCCGGGACGTGGGAGAAGGAGTTCCCCTGCAACTGGAAGATCGTGCTGGAGAACTCGCTGGAGTCGTACCACATCCCCGAGGTCCACCCGATCACGTTCAAGGCGTACCCGCCGGAGGAAAACGCCTGGCACGAGCTGACCGACCGGTACACGTCGTTCCGGACGGTCCAGCCGGTCGACCTGGCCACCCGCTGGACGGACTGGGTGGTCCGCCGGCTCGGCGAGCCGGTCACGGGCGAGTACACGCATCGGGTGATCCACCCGCACGCCACGGCGAGCACGATGGACTCGTTCCGGATGATGCAGTGCGTCTTCCCGACCGGGCCGGCGACCTGCCGCTACCGGTGCATCTTCTTCACCCTCCGCGGGCGCCGCCGCAACCCCCTCGCATGGGTCCTTTACCGGACGCTGCGGACCGCCGCTACGCTGGTCGGGAAGAAGGTCTTCGCTGAGGACGCCTCGATCTACGGGGGCGTCCAGAAGGGCATGGTGGCCAGCCCGCACCCGGGCGTCATCGGCACCCGTGAGGAGCGGGTGTACGTCTTCCAGAAGTACGTGTTGGAGAACACCCGGGGGGCGACCGAACTGCAGCAAATCGAACCGGAGCCGGACCAGACGGGCCGCACGATGAACGCAGAGAAGGCACGATCCGAACAATACTCGGAATTGTCTTGATCGTGTCTTTTTCTGCGTCTATCGTGCGGCTGTTTTGGTGTCTGTCTTCTTCGGGTTCGGTTGGTGCTCCTGCATCGCCTGCCGCATCTCCCGGACGGCCCGCTCCATGCCGACCAGGACGGCCCGGCTGACGATCGCGTGGCCGATGTTCAGCTCCTCGACGCCGGCGATCCGGACGACGGGCTGCACGTTCCAGTAGTTCAGCCCGTGGCCCATGTGGACGTGCAGGCCCAGCCCGACCGCGTGGGCCGTCGCCGCCCGCAGCTTCTCCAACTCGGCCGCCACCGCCGCCCCGCCGACCGCCTCCGAGTAGCTGGCCGTCTGGAACTCGATGGCATCGGCCCCGAGCCGCCGGGCCGCGTCGACCTGCGGCAGGGCCGGGTCGATGAACAGCGAGACGTGAATCCCGGCCGCCTTCAACTTCTCCACCGCCGCCCGGGTGGCCGGCTCGGTGGCGATCACGTCGAGCCCGCCCTCGGTGGTCAGCTCCTGCCGCTTCTCGGGGACCAGAGTGGCCTCGTCCGGCTTCACCTTCAGGGCGATGCCGACGATCTCGCCGGCCGCGGCCATCTCCAGGTTCAGCCGCACCTGGACCGTCTCCTTCAGCAGGAACACGTCCCGGTCCTGGATGTGCCGGCGGTCCTCGCGGAGGTGGACGGTGATCCCGTCGGCCCCGCCGAGGGTGGCGAGTACCGCGGCCGCGACCGGGTCCGGCTCCTTCGCCCGCCGGGCCTGCCGGACCGTGGCGACGTGGTCGATGTTGACGCCGAGGCGGATCATGCGAGTACCGGGTACGAAGTACCGAGCCGGGGAGTAGACCCGCGAGCGGCGGACCGGGTTCGCTCGGCCGGCAGACTCGGTGCCCGGTACTTCGTACTCAGCGGTGCCCGTAGCGGCTGAGGTAATCCAGCACGTCCCGGTAGCGGGCCAGCTCGCGGACGAGTAACTTGTACGCCAGGACCCCGAGCAGGACACAGCCGACCCGCTCGACGATGGGGCTGATGATCGGGATGACCGGCAGCCACATCGAGAACACGAAGTAGTTGAAGACGAACAGCCCGAGGATCACGGGCGTCAGGAACTGGGTCGTCCGGCTGATCCGGTAGCGGCTGTCGAAGTACATCCGGACGGCGAGCTGGACCTCGGACCACGCCTGGACCACGAACCACTGCCGCAGGGCCGGGTCGCTCGGGGCCGGCGGGTGCAGGACGGCCCCGACCGGCGGCGGGTCCTGCTCCGGGACGACCGCGTCGTCCGCCGTGTGCAGGGCCAGGGCCGATGACACCACCCGGACCCGGCCCGGGTGGTCGCTCGGTTCGGTCATCGCCGGTCCCCGCGGGGCGGGGCCTCCTGCGTCGGCCGGGGCTGTTCCGCTGACACCATACCCGTTCGCCCGGACCGCGGATAGGTCAAGCGGCAAACCGGGTGCCGGCCGGAACGCCGGTTGCTGGACGACCCCCACCCGGCCCGGGTTCGGGCCGAGACCACCGCGGAGGACGACCGATGACCCAGGACCCGCACGACGTCGTGAGGGTGGCGGCCGGCGAGATGGTGGTGATCGAGCTGCTCAAGCAGGCCCTGGCCGACGAGGGGATCGAGGGCCGGGTCCTCGGCGAGGACCTGGAGGCGAGCTTCGGGACGGCGCTACCCACCTCGGTCGAGCTGTGGGTGAACGCGGCCGACGCCCACCGGGCCCGCGCCGTCCTCGCCCGGGCCGAGGCCGACCGGGGCAAGACCCCGGCCGACCAGCTCACCGACGACCCGCCGCCGGCGACTAGTTGAGGGCTTCCTTCAGGGCCTTGACCGGCCGCATGCTCACCCGGACCGAGGCCGGCTTGTCCTTGGTCACGTACTTCTGCCCGTTGAGCGGGTTGGTCTTCTCGACCCCGCCCTTGACCGCCCCCTTCTTGGTCACCGACAGCCGGGCCAGCCCGGGCAGGGTGAACTTCACGCCCTTCTTGAGCTGCGCCTGGACGATGTCCACCACGCCCTCCAGCACCGCGTCCACCTGCTTCTTGCTCAGCTCCGTCTTCTCGGCCAGTTCGGCGACGAACGCCGACTTGGTCATCGCCTTCTTCGCGGGCTTACCGGCGGCCTTGGCCATGGTCTGTCTCTCCGTCGGGATGGTGGTCGAACCCCGGAACTGCCCCAGAAACTAAGGGGTTCCGCGGCCGGCGTCAACGGGCGGCCACGATTTCCTCTGCAATATCCGGCATTTTTCCGTCCGCGACCCCGTGTCAAGGGGTTTTCGCCCCCGCCCGGGCCGGGCTTTGGGCGGCACACCCCGCACCCCCGGCGCGACCGGCGGCCGCGTTGCCCCGCCCGCCGGACCTCATATCCTGCCAACGATTTCGCACCCCCGCCCCGCACCGAGGACCCCATGTCCGCCTCCGACCACGCCGTCAGTAAGGCCCCGCCGGACTTCGACGACCTCGACGGGGTGTGCGTCAACACCATCCGCACGCTGGCGATGGACGCGGTCCAGAAGGCGAACTCCGGCCACCCCGGGGCTCCGATGGGGCTCGCGGCCATCGCCTACGCCCTGTGGAACCGGCACATGGTGTACGACCCGGCCGACCCGTACTGGCCGAACCGCGACCGGTTCGTCCTGTCCAACGGCCACGCCTCGATGCTCCTGTACGCCCTCATCCACCTCGCCGGGGTGAAGGACCGGGACGAGCACCGGAACATCGTCGACCGGCCGTCGCTGCCGCTGGACCAGTTGAAGCTGTTCCGCCAGCTCGACAGCCGCACCCCGGGCCACCCCGAGCAGGAGGCCACCTCCGGCGTCGAGACCACCACCGGGCCGCTCGGGCAGGGCGTCGGCAACGCCGTCGGGATGGCCATCGCCGGGCGGTGGACGGCCGCGTACTACGGCCGGCCCGGGTTCGAGAAGCTGTTCGACCACCGGGTCTACGCCATCTGCGGCGACGGCTGCATGATGGAGGGCGTCGCGTCCGAGGCCGCGTCGCTGGCCGGGCACCTCGGCCTGGGCAACCTGACCCTCATCTACGACGACAACCGCATCTCGATCGACGGCAGCACCAGCCTGGCGTTCACAGAAGAGGTGGCCGCCCGGTTCCTGGCCTACAAATGGAACGTCGTGCGGGTCCCGGACGGGAACGACCTGACCCAGTTCTCCGCGGCCCTGAAGGCGGCCGGTGAGATCACCCACCAGCCGACCCTGATCGTCGTCAGCACCCACATCGGCTACGGCTCGCCGCACCGCCAGGACACGAAGGAGGCCCACGGCGAGCCGCTCGGGGCCGACGAGGTCAAGCTGACCAAGAAGTTTTACGGCTGGCCGGAGGACGCGCAGTTCCTGGTCCCGGACGGCGTCTACCAGCGCTTCCAGGCCGGCATCGGCAAGCGCGGGGCCGAGGCCCGGGCCGCGTGGGCCAAACTGTTCGCCGAGTACAAGGGGAAGTACCCGGAGCAGGCCAAGCAGCTCGAAACGCTGGAGAAGCGGGAGCTGCCGGCCGGGTGGGACAAGGACATCCCGGTCTTCCCGGCCGACGCGAAGGGCCTCGCCACCCGGGACTCGTCCGGGCAGGTGCTCAACGCCATCGCCAAGAACGTCCCGTGGCTGATCGGCGGGGCGGCCGACCTGAACCCGTCCACCAAGACGTTCCTGAAATTCGACGGGGCGGGGACTTTCACCCGGACGACGCCGGCCGGCCGGAACATCCACTTCGGCGTCCGCGAGCACGGGATGGGGGCGATCCTCAACGGCCTGGTGCTGTCGAACCTGCGGGCCTACGCCAGCGGCTTCTTCATCTTCAGCGACTACGGCCGGGGGTCGCTCCGCCTCGGGGCGGTGATGCACATCCCGGTCCTGTACGTCTTCACGCACGATAGCATCGGCGTCGGCGAGGACGGCCCGACCCACCAGCCGATCGAGCACCTGGCCAGCCTGCGGGCGATGCCGAACTTGGTGCTGATCCGCCCCGGCGACGCCAACGAGGTGGCCGAGGCTTACAAGGTCGCGCTCCAGCTCCAGCACAACCCGTGCGTGATGGCGATGACCCGGCAGGCCCTGCCGACGCTCGACCGCAAGAAGTACGCCCCGGCGAGCGGGCTGGCGAAGGGCGGGTACGTCCTGGCCGACAACGCCGGCGGGGCCGTCCCGGACCTCCTCCTGATTGGCACCGGCAGTGAGGTGCAACTGGTCGTCGAGGTTTACGAGAAGCTGGTGGCCGAAGGGGTGAAGGCCCGGGTGGTGAGCCTGCCGTCGTGGTACTTGTTCGAGCAGCAGGACCAGGCGTACCGGGACTCGGTCCTGCCGCCGGCCTGCACCCGCCGGGTGTGCGTGGAGATGGCCAGCGTGTTCGGCTGGGAGCGGTACGCCGGGCTGTCGGGCGCGGTCATCGGGATGCACACGTTCGGCAAGTCGGCCCCGCTCAAGGACCTGCTCAAGCACTTCGGGTTCACCACCGACGCCGTCCTGAAGGCCGCCCGGGAGCAGTTGGCGAGGAAGTAGGGAGGACGCCCGCGGCTTTGTCTGGGTGGCCGGGGCAGAGTCCTCGATGCCCCGGTCGGGTGAAGGCACCGGGGCATCGAGGACTCTGCCCCGGCCACCCGGATTTGCGGCCCGGATGCCGTGGCTCGGCGTGGCGTGGTACAATGCGCCGGGACCACGACCGACGGAGGGCGGGCGATGACGGCGGTAGACGTGGATCGGCCGGTTCTGACCCGGTCGCGGGCCGAGTCGAACCGGGACGCGGCCGGGCTGCTCGGCCGGGAGGCCGACCGGCTCGACGGGCTGGACCGGGCCGGGGTGCCGGCGGCCCGGCTG
>JAIEQO010001090.1 GCA_019747655.1 Gemmataceae bacterium
GCGGTGGTGGCGGCCCCGACCGCCGACGCCGGCGGGTCGGTGTACGCCTTCGCCGTGTCCGACCCGCCGGTCGCGCCGCCCCCGCCGCCAGCCAACACCGCCCCGGTCGTCTCCGTCATCCCCGACCAGTCGGTCCCGGTCGGCGGGTCGACGGGGGCGATCCGGTTCGTCGTGGCCGACGCCGAAACCCCGGCCGGCGACCTGACCGTGACGGTCGAGACGACCAACCCGGACCTCCTGCCGGCCGGGTCGATCATCCTCGGCGGGTCCGGGGCCGACCGCACCCTGACCATCACCCCGGCCGCCGGCCGGTCCGGGACGGCGGCGGTCATCCTGTTCACCCGGGACCCCCAGGGGTGGCCGGGGACGATGTCGTTCACCCTGTACGTCCACCCGCCGGTCGAGCTGACCCCGCCGGACCTCCCGGCCGGGCAGGTCGGGGCGGCCTACCGGCGGGACGTGGCCGCCACCTGGCCGGAAGTCGGGTACGCCTACGCCGTCTCCGCGGGCGGGCTGCCGCCCGGGCTGACCCTCTCCTCCTACGGGACGATCGGCGGCACCCCGCTGGCCGCCGGGACGTACCGGTTCACGGTCACGGCCACGTCCTCGTTCACGGACACCGGGAGCCGGGAGTACGCCCTCACCGTGGCCCCCGCGCCGGCCCCGCCCCCGGCCCCGGTGACAGCCCCGGCCCCGAAGCCGGAACCGAATCCGGCCCCGCGGCCAGTGCTGGTGTCCGGCCCAGCGGACGGGTCGGCAGGGGTGCTCACCCCGGGGGCCGGCGGGCAGCTCCTCGCCGCCAACCCGCTCGCGGGGCTCGGGGCCGGCGTCCGGTCGGCGGTGGCCGACGTAGACGGAGACGGCACCCCGGACACGGTCACGGTCACCGGGCCGGGAACCCCGATCCGGTTCGCGGTGGTCTCGGGCACGGGCAACGGTCTGGTGCTGATCCCGCCGACCGCCCCGTTCGCGGGGAGCGAGGGCTTCGCCGGCGGCGGGTTCGTGGCGGCCGCCGACCTCGACGGCGACGGCAAGGCCGAGGTGGTGCTGACCCCCGACCAGGGCGGCGGCCCGCGGGTCACGGTCTTCGCCCTCGCGGACGGGACGCCGGTGGTGAAGGCGAACTTCCTGGGGATCGACGACGCCGCTTTCCGGGGCGGGGCCCGGGCGGCGCTGGGCGACATCAACAAGGACGGCACCCCCGACCTGGCGGTGGCGGCCGGGTTCCTGGGCGGCCCCCGGACGGCGCTCTTCGACGGAAAGACGGTGTTCGGTACGCCGGCCCGGCTGGTCAACGACTTCTTCGCCTTCCCGGGCGAGGACGCCGTGACCCTCCGCAACGGGGCGTTCGTGGCCGCCGGCGACCTGGACGGGGACGGGTACGCCGAGCTGGTGTTCGGCGGCGGGCCGGGCGGGGCCCCGCGGGTGCTCGCCCTCTCGGGCAAGCTGCTCGCGGCGGGGGACGTGCCCGGGGCCCAGGCCGCCCCGGTGTCCAACTTCTTCGTGGCCGGCAACACCACCGACCGCGGCGGGGTCCGGGTCGGGGTGGCCGACGCCGACGGGGACGGCCGGGCCGACCTCCTGGCCGGCAGCGGGGAGGGGTCGGCGGCCCGGGTCCGGGTGTACCTCGGGAAAACCGTCGCCTCGTCGGCCGAGCCCGGCGGGGCCCAGGACCTCGCCCCGTTCGGCGGGGCGGTACTCCCCGGCGGGGTGTACGTCGGGTCGGGCGAGCGGCGGCCGGTCGGCGAGGTCCCCCAGTAGCCGCCGCGGGGATGCATTAGTTTAGCTTTGGTGGCACAGGCATTCCTGCCTGTACTCCGGAAGCAAGCACAGGCAGGAATGCCTGTGCCACCAAACCGCGGTAGGCGGCGGGCGGGGGGCGCTTGTCTCCGCCCCAAGCCACCCCCCACCCGGCTCGTCCCGGCGGGACTCGCCGACCTCCCCCGCAAGGGGGGGAGGTGAGGACACCGGCTCCCAACTCCCCGTCTCTCCCGAAGGCGTCCCGCCACCCGGCCGGGTCAATCTTTTCCTCCGGCTGGGCCGTCATTATCGTTAAGGCGGACTGTGACGCCCGGCCGGCCGGCCCCGGGCCCCGTCCGCCGGGCCGCGCTTACGAATTGTGCCGGGCCCGGCCGACCGCCTCCGTAGCCCCCGCCCGCCGCCGGCCCGGCGCCCGACCCGGCCGGCGGTTATGATTCTCCGTCCGGCCCCCGCCGACCCGCACCGCACCCCCGAGGCAGACCCATGCCCCTCCCCCGCCGCCGGCCGCCCCGCCTCGGGGTCCACCAACTCGAAGACCGGACCGTCCCGGCGGTCGGCGACCTGTACCTGAGCGAGGCCCTCTTCACCCCGCTCTTCGGCGACCAGAACATCGACCAGTACATCGAGCTGCGGGGCCGGGCCAACGCCGCCGTCGCCCCCGGGACGTACCTGGTCGTCCTCGACGGCGACGCCCCGGGGGCCAACAGCCAGACCGGCCGGGCCAACGCCGTCTTCGACCTCGGCGGGCTGACCCTCGGCAGCGACGGCTACCTCGTCTTCCTCGAAGGCGGGAGCAAGTACAAGGTCCGGTCGACCGCCACCGTCCTCCGCGGGAGCGGGACCGACGGGTTCGCCGGGACCCCGGGGAACCGGTTCGCCGGCAGCGCCACCATCGGGTCGAACCTGGAGTTCATCTTCGGGGCCAACTCGTTCCTGCTGGTCGAGTCGCCGGTCAAGCCGACCCCGAACACCGACTACGACACCAACGACGACGGGACGCTGGACGGCGGGGCGGCCCGGTGGACGGTCCTCGACTCGGTCGGCACCCTCGGCACCTTCACCGGGGCCGACGCCACCAACGTCGGGTACGGGCGGATCAACTTCGCGGTCGGCGGGCTCGGCAAGGTGCCGGCCGGCAGCACCCTGGTGAACACCCCGGACTTCGGGTACGTCGCCCGGGTCGGGGAGTCGGGCGGGTACGGGCCGCGGGACTGGGTGGCCGCCCAGGTGGTCAACAACGAGGCCGCCACCGCCACCCCGATCTACCGGATCGAGTCGTCCCTGTTCGGGTTCCCGAACGTCGGCTACCTGGCCGGCCGGGCCCTGGACCACATCGGGACGGCCAACTTCGTCGCCTCGGTCGGCGGGACCAAGTTCCTGGACGCCAACGGGAACGGGGCCCGGGACGCCGGCGAGGGCGGGCAGCAGGGCTCGACCCTGTACGCCGACCGGAACTTCGACGGGCAGTTCGACTCGTTCACCGCCACCGCCGACGCCGACGACCTGCCCGGCGGGGCCGAGTTGACCAACGCCTTCCTCGGGGTGACCCTGACCGAGGAGAACTACGTCGGCAACTCGGTCCAGTACGGCCGGGGCATCGCGTCGAGCGAGAACAGCGGGAACACCACCACCGGGACCCGGACGTTCGGCCGCAACGGGATCAACTGGTTCGACGCCGGCAGCCGGCTGCGGATGGACTTCTACAAGCCGGTCCAGGCGGTCTCGATCGACTTCGTCGCCGGGGCCTCGGTCGACTACTACGGCCGGCTCGACGCCTTCGCCGCCGACGGCACCCTCCTGGCGACCTACCGGTCCGACCCGCTCCAGAGCTCGGCCACCCGGCTGGCGATCACCCGGCCGACGGCCGACATCGCCTACGCCACCGCCTACTCGGACCCGGCCGGGTCGCCGTTCGGGTACTTCGACAACCTGACGTACACCCGGCCGGAAGACACCGGGACCAGCACCGCCGACGGGTCGTACCGGGTGGACGGGCTCCAGGACGGGACGTACCGCGTCCGGGAGCTGCGGCGGTCCGGGTTCGCCCAGACGTTCCCGAACGCCCCGAGCTTCTACGACGCGAGGATCGACAACACCGTCCCGGTCCGCGGCCGGGACTTCGGGAACACCGCCGGCGGGTCGGCCGGGCTGACCGGCAACCCGGCCCTGGCGGTCGGGGCGGGCGGCGGCCGGGGGGTCGTCTACCGGGCGTCCGGGGACGCCCAACTGAACCCGAACGCGGCCGCCCCCCTGCCGATCATCCCGTTCGCCGACAGCCCGTTCACCGGGGTCCTGCGGGCGGCCACCGCCGACGTGAACGGGGACGGCATCCCGGACACGGTGGTGGTGACCGGGGCCGGCACCCCGCTCCGGTTCGCGGTCGTCGACGGGACCGACAACGCCACCCTGGTGGTCGCCCCGACCCCGGTGTTCGCCGGCAGCGAGGGGTTCGACGGCGGGGCGTTCGTGGCGGCCGGGGACATCGACGCCGACGGCCGGGCCGAGCTGGTGTTCACCCCGGACCAGGGGGGCGGCCCGCGGGTCACCATCTACTCCCTGCTGCCGTCGGCCGGGCTGAGCGTGCGGGCCAACTTCCTGGGGATCAACGACACGAACTTCCGGGGCGGGGCCCGGGCGGCGGTCGGCGACGTGAACGGCGACGGCCGGGCCGACCTGCTGGTGGCGGCCGGGTTCGGGGGCGGCCCGCGGGTGTCCCTGTACGACGGCCGGTCGGTGCTCAACACCACCCGCCAGAAGCTGATCGGCGACTTCTTCGTGTTCGACCCGTCGCTCCGCAACGGGGTGTACGCGGCGATCGGGGACGTGAACGCCGACGGCCGGGGCGACCTGGTGTTCGGGGCCGGCCCGGGCGGGGCCCCGCGGCTGTTCGCGGTCAGCGGCCAGACGCTCCTGGGGGGCGGGGTGCGGGGGGCGTTCGCCAACCCGCTGGTCAACTTCTTCGTGGCCGGGAACTCGTCCGACCGGGGCGGGGTGCGGGTGTCGATCCTGGACGTGGACGGGGACCGGCGGGCGGACATCGCGGCCGGCAGCGGGGAGGGGTCGCCGGCCCGGGTCCGGGTGTACCGCGGGGCGACCCTGGCCGGGAACGCCGAGCCGGCCAACTTCCAGGACCTGGCCCCGTTCGGTGGGGAAACCCTGGCCGACGGCGTCTACGTCGGCTGACGGTAGCAGCTTGATTTGGTGGCACGGGCCTCCGGCCTGTGTGACGAGGCGGGGGTCGGCCCGACCGCGGGCGGCCCCCGCCTCGTCGTCTTTGGGGGCCGTACCAGACTCACCCGCCCGGCCGCCCTGCACCGTGAGGCAAGCGGCCTCGCCGATCCGCCGACGCTTGCACTTCGCCACGGCCGTCAGCCGGAGGACCGCGGGACGCCCGCCGCCGGCGACCTCGACCCGACGTTCGGTGACGGCGGAGTCGGCCCGTTGTCGCCGGGCCGACGGCCCCGCCGAACGGGGCCCAGGACCTCGCCCCGTTCGGCGGGGCGGTACTCGCCGACGGCGCCTACGTCGGGTAAGCCTCGCGGCCACCCGGCCCGCCGGGGTGCGGATTTTCCCGGGTTCCACATTTTTCGTGTCGTGTTCCGGGCCCGACCCTCGCTGAACGGGTTGGGCAGCTCGTCCTCCGTGTGCGGCCGCGGACCTGTGGTTCCGTCGCTCACCGGGGGGAGAGTAATTTTTCTCCATTCTTCCCAGACTTCCCATTCCCATGAGTTCCTTTCCATCGCCGGCGGCGTCCGTACAATCGGTGGCGCCCGCACCTCCGCCCAACTCTTCCGGAGCCACCTCATGAGCCGGAGTTCGTTCCGTCCCACCGCGCGGCCCGTCCGTCCCGCCCTGGAGGCGCTCGAAGGCCGGGAGGTCCCGGCCGCCGTCGGGGCCCTCGACCCGTCGTTCGGCACCAACGGCCGGTTCGCCGCCTTCCCGACCATCAACACCGTCTCCGGGGTGGCCGTGGACGGCCTCGGCCGGACGGTCCTCGCCGGGTCGATCGCCGGGGCCGGCGGGTTCGACGTGGCGGTCATCCGGCTCAACCCGAACGGCACCCCGGACACCTCGTTCGGGGGCGACGGGCTGGTGACGCTGGACCTCGCCGGGGCCGACGACCGGGGCCGCGGGGTGGCGGTCGACGCGGCCAACAACGTGGTGGTGGCCGGGCAGACGACCGGGGCGGGGAACCAGGCGCTGTTCGTCCGGTTCCGGGCGGCCGACGGGGCCCCGGACACCACCTTCGGCGGGGGCGGCACCGGGGTCCGGCTGTTCACCCCCCCGGCCGGGTTCAACAACCTGATCCCGAACGACGTGGTGATCGACGGCAACGGCCGGGCGGTGGCCACCGGCAGCGCCCTGGCGACCGTCGGGCTGGTGAACTCGGTGGCGGTGATGCGGCTGACGGCCGACGGGTCGGCCCTCGACCCGGGGTTCAACGGCGGGGCGGTCAAGCTGGTGTCGTTCGTCTTCGGGCTGGGGAGCAACAGCCTCGGCCAGCAGGTGGTGCTGAGCGGGTCGAACATCGTGGTCGGCGGGCAGACGAACAACGGGGCCGCGGGGGCCCGGACGCAGTTCGCGGCCCTGCGGCTGGAGCCGGACGGCGACCTCGACCCGACGTTCGGGACGGGGAACGGGGCGGTGTCGTTCAACGTCGGCCCGGCCGGGTCGGACGACATCGCGTTCGCGGCGGCCGTCGACCCGGCCGGGAGCGTCTACCTGGCCGGGCTGGTGAACGCCGCCGACCAGCGGCTCGGGGTCGCCAAGCTGGAGCCGGACGGCGACCTCGACCCGACGTTCGGGACCGGCGGGGCCTTCGTCGGCCAGGTCGGGGTGAACTTCTCCGAGGGGGACGCCGTCGCCGTCCAGCCGAGCGGCCGGGTGGTGGTGATGGGGACGGCCAACGCGTCCGCCACCGACTTCGACTTCTTCGCCCTGGGGTTTTTGCCGAACGGGACGTTCGACCCCGGGTTCAACCCGGCCGGGCCGATCCCGGGGTTCAACCGGTTCGACTTCGGGGCGAACGCGGCCGAGTTCGCCGGGGCCGGGACGATCACCCCGCAGGGGCGGGTGGTGATCGCCGGGTCGGACACGACGGCCGGCGGGGCCCGGGCGGCCCGGCTGATCGGGACGGTCGAGAAGGCCCCGCCCTTGGCCGCCGGCGGGTCGACCGACGGGGCGGCCGCGGTGTTCACCCAGACGTTCGCCACCGGCCAGTACGGCGGGGCGGCGGCGGCCACGGTGGCCGCGTTCGGGACGACGGCGGTAAACGCCCGGACGGCGACCGGGGACGTGAACGGGGACCGGGTGCCGGACACGATCGTGGTGACCGGGCCGGGCACCGGGGTCCGGTTCGCGGTCGTCAGCGGGGTGGACAACACGACGGTGCTGATCCCCCCGACCGACCCGTTCGGCGGGGGGTTCACCGGCGGCGGGTTCGTGGCGGCGGGGGATTTCGACAACGACGGCCGGGCCGAGGTGATCGTCACCCCGGACCAGGGGGGCGGCCCGCGGGTGGTGATCTTCAGCCGGAACCCGGACGGGACGCTGGCCGCCCGGGCCAGCTTCCTGGGGATCGACGACGCCGCCTTCCGGGGCGGGGCCCGGGCGGCCGGGGCCGACGTGAACGGGGACGGGGTGGCCGACCTGGCGGTCGCCGCCGGGTTCCTCGGCGGCCCGCGGGCCGCCCTGTTCGACGGGACGACGGTGTTCGGCACGCCCACCCGCCTCGTCGGCGACTTCTTCGCCTTCCCGGGGCCGGACGCGGTGACCCTGCGGAACGGGGTGTTCGTGGCGGCCGGGGACGTGAACGGGGACGGGTTCGCCGACCTGGTCTTCGGCGGCGGCCCCGGGGGCGCCCCCCGGGTGTTCATCCTGAGCGGTCAGCTCGTCTCGGCGAACAACGTGGCGGGCGCGCAGGCCGCCCCGATCTCGAACTTCTTCGTCGCCGGGAACAGCACCGACCGGGGCGGGGTGCGGCTGGCGGCGAAGGACGCCGACGGGGACGGGAAGGCGGACGTGGCGGCCGCCAGCGGGGCCAGCTCGGCGGCCCGGGTGCGGGTCTACCTCGGCCGGAACGTCACCTCGGCGGCCGAGCCGACGACGTTCCAGGACGTGGTCCCGTTCGGCGGGGCGACCCTGGCCGACGGGGTGTACGTCGGCTGACGCCGGAATGACGAAGGACGAATGACCCACCAATGACGAAGGAGGAAGACCCCGGGTCTGTCCTTCGTCATTGGTGGGTCATTCGTCCTTCGTCATTCCCCAGCGGTACATCACGTCCGACCGCAGCACGTACTTCCGGCCGGCCGTCACCTCCGCCCCCTGGTGCAGGACGGCGTGGACGAACACCAGGGCCATCCCGGCCTCGGGGACGACCCGGACGACCGGGTCGTCGTCGGTGACACCCCCGGCGACCCGGAAGTTGAACTCAGTCGCCCCGCCGGCGAAGCTGTCGTTCAGGTAGACCATGAACGTCAGGGCGCTCTGCTCGGTCGGCGACCGCTCGTACCGGCCGTCGAAGTGCCAGAAGAACCGCTGGCCGGGGTCGTACCGGTAGAACCGGAGCCGCTCGTTCAGCCCGGCGGCCCGCCAACTCCCCCGGGCCTCGGGGACGAACGGCCGGAGTCGCTCCCACAGCCCGGCGGCCGTAGCCGGGTCGTCGACCATGACCCGGTCGTTGTTCCGCATCCGCTTGTTGACGACGGGCCCGCCGAAGGCGTTGACCGGGGCGTCGCCGAACCCGGCGGCCTCGGCCCGGGCGATGTGGGCTTCGCACTCGGCCGGGGACAGGAACCCGCGGACGGTGAAGACATCTTCGAGGCCGCTGACGAGGTCTCTCCGCACGGGCCGGCCCTCCGGGATACGACGGAGGGACACCGGCCGGG
Organism: Gemmataceae bacterium; assembly: GCA_019747655.1. Classification (GTDB taxonomy): domain Bacteria; phylum Planctomycetota; class Planctomycetia; order Gemmatales; family Gemmataceae; genus Urbifossiella. The sequence continues at coordinate 8,652 of JAIEQO010001090.1, forward strand.
CGGAAAGGTGATCGGCTGGCGGGGGCCGGCCGGACCTGTTACGGTAACGGCGTCCGGTCCCGCTGACCCCGACGGCCGCCGATGATCACCCGCGCCTCGTTCCGGAACTTCAAGTCGCTGCGGGAGGTGGACGTCACCTTCGACAGCCGGCTGACGGTCCTCGTCGGCCCGAACGGGAGCGGGAAGTCGAGCATACTAGAAGGAATTAACTACCTCGCTCGGGTAGCCAAACCGCGAGACGAGGCTGGAGGTTTTGACCCTCGCCCGCTTGCCGAGCGGGCGACTGTCGGCACCAAACCTGAGTTGCTCGCCCTGGAAGCCGCCGTGGCGGAGCCGTCCGGGGTTGAGAACATCGTCCGGATCGGACACCCGCCGAAGCAACCGCCCCCGCCGATGTTGGTCGGCGGCCACCAGGGTCTGGCCCCGCAGTTCCGCCGTCTGCCTGTTACCGGGCCGTCGCAATGGCACTCCCAGCCACCTCCCGAATTGGTCGCGGTATACCCCCCGGCCGTTCTCCTTCGGCTCGACACGGACAAGCTGGCGGCCCCGTCGGTGACGAATGGGGTGCCGCCTCGCATGCAGCCCACCGGGCACGGGCTGGCTTCCGCACTGGCCTACCTGGCGCTGAACCAGCCGGAACAGTTCCACGGTATCGTCGCCGAGTTGAAGGAAATCATCCCGACCGTCCGCCGCCTGCGGTTCGATAAGGTTCAGGGGAACGGGTTCGGCGACGTGATTCTGTTCGACTTCGCAGGCGCGGCCGGCGTCCGGGCCTCGTTCGCCAGCACCGGAACCCTGATCGCCCTGGGCGTACTGACCGCGATCTTGGGACCGGAGCGCCCGGGTCTGGTCTTGTTGGACGACCTGGACCACGCCCTCCACCCGAAAGCCCAACTCGAACTGGTTGCCGTCCTCCGCCGGCTGCTCGGACTGTTCCCCGACCTCCAGATCATCGCCACGTCGCACTCGCCATACATCCTCGACCGGCTCGGCTGGGACGAGGTTTTGGTGACGACCCTGAGCGACGACGGGGCGACCGTCTGCAAGCCGCTTTCCGAGCACCCCGACTACGGGCGGTGGAAGGACGCGATGTCGCCCGGCGAGTTCTGGAGCCATGCCGGCGAAGAGTGGGTCGCCAAGGCGCGGCGGAAGGAGCCCGCGGCGGCCGCCCCATGAGCCAGTCGATCGCCGTCGTCTGCGAGGCCCCGGGCGACTCCGAGCTTGTCGCCGCCCTCGTCGGCCGGGTCATCGAAGCCCACCTGCCAGACTGGTACGCCGGCTACCGGGCCGACCAGTTGCTCACGTTCCGGGGGTTCGAGCCAGACCAGCCGTACTTCTACTGGGGCCGGGTCAACACCCTGGCCGGCGACCGCCGCGGCGGCTTCGGCCGGACGTTGCGGCGGAGCGAGTTCGCCGGACGCTTCCCGGACGATCCGGTCGCGCTCGAAGCCCTGCGGGCCATCCGGCTGTTGCAGTTCAACGCCCCGACGAAGCCGGACGCGATCATCCTCGTGAAAGACTCCGACAACAAGCCGGAGCGGCGGGCCGGGTTGCTGGCCCTCCATGACGATCACGCCGGGCACACCATCCCGGTGGTGATCGGGGTGGCCCACACCGAGCGGGAGTGCTGGCTGTTGGCGGGTTTCGAGCCGAACACCCCACGCGAACGGGAGGCACACGAGCTGCTCTGTCGGGAATTGTCTCTCGACCCCTGCCGGGAGTCTCACCGGCTGGCGGCCCCAAGGGAAACGGACGACCGGCACCCGAAGCGGGTCCTCGGGGTGTTGTCCGGCGGCGACCCGGCTCGTGAAGCCGCCTGCCTTCGGACGGCGTTCCCGATCCTGGAAGCGAATGGCCGGGACAACGGGCTGGCCGACTTCCTGGACGCGCTCCGGCAGCGGCTCATCCACAAGCTCTTCGGCGGTCCGCCGCCCGAAGCGCGGGGCGGCTAACTCGACCACGTCACGCCAGCCTCGCCGCGATCGCCTCGGCGTCGTACACGCACCCGCCCCAGACGCCGCCGCTGGCGTTCTGCAGGGCCGCCCACAGCCGCGTATCCGCGGGTAGCGCCGGATCGGCCGACAGGTCGGGCCGCGGCAGCCGCCGGGTCAGTTCCGTCGTCCCCCAGTCCGGACCGTGGACCCCCGAAGCGTCACCGACGAGGTCGAGCGTCCCTTCCAGCTTCACCCGGTCGATCACGATGCGGATCAGGTCGCCGTCCCGGAGCTTGCCGAGCGGCCCGCCGGCCAGCGCCTCCGGCGACACGTGGCCGATGCACGCCCCGGTCGACACGCCGCTGAACCGGGCGTCGGTGACGACCGCCACCTGCTTCCCCCACGACAGGTACTTCAGGGCGCTGGTGAGCTGGTACGTCTCCTCCATGCCGCTGCCGAGCGGCCCCCGGCAGCATAATACCAACACGTCACCGGCCACCACCCGCGCCGGGCCGTCCCCCTTGATGGCCGCGATCGCCGCCTTCTCCGTCGTGAACACCTTCGCCGGGCCGGTCTTGCGGTACACCCCGTCCGGATCGACCACGCTCGGGTCGATGGCCGTCGACTTGATGACCGACCCGTGCGGGGCCAGATTCCCGACCGGGAACGTTACCGTGCTGGTCAGCCCCCGGGCCTTCGCCCGCTCCGGCGACAGGATGACCGCGTCCGGGTCGACCCCGTCCCGCTCCTTCAACAGCGCCCGGAACCGCTCCCGCCGCTCCGACATGGCCCACCAATCGAGCACCCTCCCCAACGGCTCGCCGGTGGCCGTCAGGGCGTCGAGAGCGAGCAGCCCGAGTTCCCGCAGGTGGAGCATCACCTCGGGCACCCCGCCCGCGAGGAACACCCGCACCGTCGGGTGCCCGACCGGGCCGTTCGGCAGGGCGTCCACCAGCCGCGGCACCCGCCGGTTGATCGCCGTCCAGTCGTCGATCGTCGGCCGCTTCACCCCCGCGTGGAAGGCCACGGCGGGGGTGTGGAGGAGTAGGTTCGTGCTCCCGCCGAACGCGGCGTGGACGGTGATCGCGTTGCGAACCGCCGCCTCGGTCAGGATGTGCTTCGTGAACAGGCCACGGTTGGACCGACCCAGCAGGGCGGCCGCCGACCGCCGGGCCATGTCCAGCCACACGGCCTGCCCCGACGGCGACAGCGCCGAGTGCGGCAGGGCCAAGCCCAGCGCCTCGCCGACCACCTGTGAGGTAGCCGCCGTGCCGAGAAACTGACACCCGCCGCCCGGCGACGCGCAGGCATGGCACCCGGCCTCCGCGGCTTGCTCCAGGGTGATCTCCCCGGCCGCGAACCGGGCCCCGATCGTCTGCACCTTGCCGGTGTCCTCCTCGCCGGCCTCGCCCGCCAACATCACCCCGCCGGGGACGAGTACCGTCGGCAGGTCGTGCTGGCTGGCCAGGGCCATCATCATCGCCGGCAGCCCCTTGTCGCACGTCGCCACGCCCAGCACCCCGGCCCGGGTCGGCAGGCTCCGCATCAGCCGCCGCAACACCTGCGACGCATCATTCCGGTACGGCAGGCTGTCGAACATCCCGGCCGTCCCCTGGGTCCGGCCGTCGCACGGGTCGGTGACGGCCCCGGCGAACGGCACGCACCCCCGCCGGCCCAGCTCCTCGGCCGCGGCCTTCACCAAGAGCCCGACCTCCCAGTGCCCCGAGTGGTAGCCGAGGGCGATCGGGTTGCCGTCGTCGGCCCGCAGCCCGCCGTGGGTGCTGAGGATCAGGAACTCCTTGCCGCCCAGCCGCGACGGGTTCCACCCCATGCCGACGTTCTGGGTCCACCCGAACAGGTCGCCGCTCGGGGCGTGGCGGAGCAGCTCGGGGGTCAGCGGCAG
>JAIEQO010000734.1 GCA_019747655.1 Gemmataceae bacterium
ACCCAGGGGTGCAAACCCCTGGTTGTCTGTGCGTCACCCCGCCGGCGGGCCGCCGCCGGGGGCGCCGCCCTTCCCGCCCTTCCCGCCGCCCTTCCCGCCGCCCGGGGCCCCGCCGCCGGGCATCCCGCCCTTCATCTTCGACGGGTCGAACTTGGACGGGTCGAAGCCCTTCTTGCCGTCCCCGCCGCCCTCGCCCTTGCCGTCCCCGCCGTCCCGGGTCTTGGCCTTGGCGTCGCCCATCAGCACCTTCGGGTTGATGACCACCTCGTCCCCCTCGGCCAGCCCCTCCTGGACCTCGACCATCCGGTCGTTGTACATCCCGAGCTTGACCTCCCGCCCGGCGTACCCGTCGCCGGCCTTCACCCAGACCTTGCGGGCGGCCCCCAGCTCGGCCCCGCCGACGACCGCCTGGATCGGGACGGCCAGCACGTCCGGCATCCCGTCGACGTGGATGGTGACCTCGGCGGTGCCGCCGGGCTTGAGCCCCGGGTTCGGGTCGTCGATCAGGACCAGGGTGTCGTACAGCTTCACGTCGGAGATCCACGAGTCGGCCTGGCTGGCCACCCCGGCGACCGACTTGACCCGGGCCGGGTACACCTTGTCCGGCCGGGCGTCGACCCGGACCGAGGCGGCCTGGCCCAGCGCGGTGGTGTGGTACTCGTGGTCCCGGTACTGCCGCTTGACGTCGTCCACGAACCCGTCGTGCTGGCTGACCAGCCGGGCGAACGGGTCCGGGGCGGACAGCATCCCGACCTTCATCTGGTCGACCAGCCCGGTGGCCACCCGCTGGTCCCCGCGGATGCGGCCGACCATCGCCTCGTGGACCTTGGTGTTCACCTGCATCTGGCTCAGGTTCGGGATGCGGAGCATCTTCTGCCCCTCCTTCACCTGGGCCCCCTGCTCGATCATCCCCTGGGGCTGCTGCCCCCACCGGCCGGACTCGTTCACGTAGTACACCACGATCCCCTTCTGGGGGGAGTAGAGGCGGCACTCGTTGAGCTGGTCGTTGATCTCCTTGAGCTTCTCGAGCTCCTGGTTGTAGACCGAGATCTTGGTCCGCCGGTCGATGTCCAACTGCTCCCGCTTGGCCTCGGCCTCCAGCTCCTTCTGGGCCAGTAGCAGCCGGGCGTTCCCGGCCTTGCTCCGGAGGTCGGCCAGCATCTTCTTCCGGTCGTAGTCGATCAGGATCTGCCGCTGGGCCTGGAAGTTCCGCAGGTTCTCCACCCCGCTGGCCAGCTTCGACCGCTCGGAGTCGGCCTGGGCGTCGGACAGGTACTTCATCTTGGTCATCCGGTCGGCCCAGGCGCTCCGCTCCCGGTACTGCTGGACGTTGCTCTCCTCCAGCCGGACCTTCCCGGTCAGCTCGTCCAGCTTCTGCTGGAACTCGCCCTTCTCGACGAGCAGGGCCGGGGCCCCGGCGACCGACGCCAGCGGGGCCCGGTCCGGGTCGACGGACAGCCCGGTGTACTTCTCCAGGTCGATGTCGGCGAGCTGGACGTTGTTCTTCTCGACCGCGACGGCCCGCTCGTTCTCCTTGACCGCGATGTCGTAGTCCCGCTCGGCCTTCACCTTCGCGGCCAGCTTCTCGTCGACCTTGATGCTCTGGTCGCGGTACGAGTCCTGGAGGGCCGAGTCGTCCAGGATCATCAGGAGCTGCCCGGGCTCGACCGGGGACCCGGCCTCGATCACCCACTTGATGCTGGTCGAGTACCCCTGCTGGCCCTTGCTGCCGGCCTTGATCTTGCAGATCAGGTCGGCGTTCTGGGCCGACTCCAGCGTCCCCTTCTCGGTCACCGTGACCTTCAGGGCCTCCCGCTTGACCTTGTGGGTGAGCACGTCCGGGCGGGCCGACGGGGCCCGGGTGAGCACGAACGCGGCGACGCCGCCGGCGAGGACCAGGAAGGCCACGCCGGCGGCGACGAGGGGGGCCCGGCCGCGCCTGCGGGCGGACCCCGGGAGGGTGCGGGGGCCGCTACCGGCCGGCCCGCCCAGGGAGAGCCCGGGGCGCGGGGAGCCGTTCCCCGACGGGTCCTCCGGGGCCAGGTCCAGGTCGGTCGGGGTTCTCACGTCCGGTGCCAGGCTCATTGCTCCACTCCCCGCGTTCGTCGATCTGCATCTGCTCCAGATCGAGGTACAAGGTCATCCGGGAGACGAGGTAGTTGACGTAAATCGTGTACAGCTGGTTCTGGGCGGTGATCAGCGACTGCTGGGCGTTCAGCAGCTGGTTGGTGAGGGCGGCGGCGCTGCCGGCGTCGGTCTGCCCGCCCGGGGCCGGGGGCTGGACAACGAGTTCCCGCGCGTTGTCTACTTGAAAATACGCGATCTCGATGAGACGCTGCTGAAAACGGTACAACTCGTTAATGGTCCGGATCTCGCGGACATCGGCCCGGGCGTCGTTGGCGATGTTGTCCTCGAACGCCTGGAGGGTCCGCCGCTGCCGCTGGTAGCCGATCAGGGCCGCCCGGTACTGGTTCCGCTCGGCCCGCCGGACCAGGGGCAATTCGCCGGAAAAGGTCAGGGTGTGGGCGGTCCGGCCGCCGCCGAGGGCCAGCGGGTTGACGCCGCCCGGTGGGGTACCGCTGGAGAGATTGTACTGGACATCGAACGTCCCGAGCAAGGAGTTCGCCTGCACTTTGATCTGCCGCCAGGCGTCCACCACCTGCCCCCGGGCGTTCATCAGGTCCAGCCGGTCCGTCAGGGCCGTCTGAACGACGGTCGTGGTGGCGTCGTCCAGCGGGACTTCCAGCAAATCGACCCCGTTGACCACCGCGGACGGGAGCTTCGGCCACTGCCGGCGGATCCCCGCCAGCCGCTCGTTCCGGCCTTCCAGGACCAACTGGTAGAAGTTGTTGAACACGTCCCGGAAGGCGGCCGCCCTCAGCCCGGCCCCGGCCGCGTCCTTCGGGACGGGCAGGGCCTCGAACCCGCGGAGGGACCGCTCGAACGACCCGAGGTCGAGGTCGGCGGTGATCTGGTTGACCCGCCGGGTGTCGGCCTCCGGCTCGGGCAGCCCCTTCGCCTGGAGTTCGGCCCGCCGGTCGAGCAACTTCCTGCGCTCCTCGACCAGGTCGGCCAGCCGCCGGCCCAGGGCCTCGTCGGTCAGCCCCCGGAAGGCGGCCAGCCGGCCGGGGATGTCCTTGGCGAACTGGGTCCCGCGGACCAGGGGCGACTCGGTCAGCAGGCGGAGGCCCCGGGCCCGGACATCGGCGGCGGGCATGGCCGGGTCGTACCGCCGGGCCAGGTCGGCCACCTCCTGGGCCTGGGCGTACAGGTCGTCGAACCGCCGGAGCTGGTCCCGGACCGGCTTGAGCGGGGTCTGGTCGAGGTCCAGCCCGACCGTGAGCGGGAGCCCGAGCTGGAGCTTGAAGTTGTCCAGGGTGTCGAGGTAGCCGCGGATGCCGCCGCCCCCGCCGCCCCCACCCCCGCCGCCCCCGGCCGCCCCGACGAACGACTGGCCGAGGAGCTGGGTGCGGCTGCTGACGAGCTGCTGCTCGACCTGGCTGACCTGGAGGCCGGACTGCTGCCCGCCCTCCTCGAACGCCTGGTACTGGCGGAGGAACCCTTCGAGGGCGCTGACGTTCCGCCGCTGGTTGGTGATGACCGCGGCCTGGAGGTTCAGCGGCAGGAACCCGACCACCGGGGCGGTCAGGTTGCCGCCGATGCCCCGCCCGAGGTTGGCGGCCAGCCCCTGGAGGCCGTAGGGGTTGTTGGTGATGTTCCCGCCGGCCACCACGGACACGTAGAAGAGCTTGCGGAACCGGGCGTAGGACCGCATCGCGTACAGCATGTTCCGCTCGGTCAGGGTGAGCGGCTCGAGGGTGACGGCGTACCCGCCGCCGCGGAGGAACGGCTGGGCCAGGCTGAGGGTCAGGTTCGACAGGGTGGTGGTCGGGCGGCCGTCGGCCAGGTCGACGACGGTCCGGTTGGCCAGCCGGACGGCCAGGAGGGCCCCGGTCGGGAAGAGCTTGTTGAACCCGGTGCCGGTGTTGTAGGTCGCGGACTCCCGGGGGGCGCGGCCGAGGAGCCGGCCGGCGTAGTCGAGGGCGGCGGCCTCGGTGAAGAACCCGAGGGCGGCGAAGTTGAACCGCTCGAGGGTCACCGGGAGGGCGGCCAGGTACAGGTCCTCCCGCCGGTCCTGGAACTCGCGGCTGTTGAACAGGCCCAGCTCGACGGCCTGCAGGAGCTTGATCCGGAAGCCCCGCTCGTTGGTGACCAGGGCCTTGAGGAAGTCGGTGGCGATGTCCCCGCCGGTGGCGGCCAGCGGGCCGGTCTCGCCGGGGACGGCCGGGCCGCCGGGCGGGGTGCCGGGGCCGGCCGGGAACGGCCCGGGGCCGTCCTTGCCGGGGCGGTTGGCTTCGTCCTTGCCCTTAACGTCCGGGAGCTGGTCCGGCTGCTGCCCCATCGGGATCAGGGCGGCCACCGGCACCACCTCGGTCCCGTTGGTGACCTCGCCGACGGCGACGAGGACCCCGCCCGGGGCGGGGCCGACCGCGCCGACCGGACCGGCCGGCTTGGGGTCGGTCATCTTCGGCGGGGGCAGCTTCTCGGGGGCCGGGCCGTCGCCCTTCGGGGCCGGCTCGACCTGCTGCGGGGCGGGGGCGTCCGCGTCGGTGCCGTCGGCCCGGTTCTCGGCGTCCCAGCGGGAGAGGTATTCGAGGTACGCGACGCCCTCGTACCGGCCGGCCCCGGACTTCTTGTTCGGGTGCTGGGGGTTGGGCGAGAGGATGCGGGCGGCGAAGTCGTCGGGCGGGTAGGGCGGGCGGTCCGGGTTGGACGGGTCGGCGAACCGGGCCCGGGGGTCCGGGTAGACGTGCCAGTTCCGGACCTCCCAGTCCGGGAAGACGTTCTTCTGGGTGATGACCCCGGTGACGTCGTTGTCGGCCCGCTGGCGGAAGGCGTGGCGGGTGCAGCCCGGGGCGACGGCCGCCGGGGCGGCCAGGGCCAGGAGGATGAGGCGGGGCGCGGGCCGGGGCAGTCGTGGCATGGCTCACCCGTGCGGCGGACGGCGGACTTCGCGGTTACGAGTGGTATCGGCCGGGGGGATTACGCCGGTTGAAGCGGATGCCACGGTTCTCACGAATGGGCGGCGGGGCGGCCGGGCCGGCACCTAAAATGCCCCGACCGGACGCAGGAGGTGCATCATGACCGACGGGGCGCTGGCGGCGCTGGGGCGGGTGCCGAGCGGGCTGTTCGTGCTGACGGCCCGGCACGGCGGGAAGGAGACGGGGATGCTGGCGAGCTGGGTCCAGCAGTGCTCGTTCGACCCGCCGGCGGTGTCGGCGGCGTTCGCGAAGGACCGGTGGGTGCTGGACTGGCTCAAGGATGGGGCGGCGTTCGGGGTGAACGTGATCCCGGAGGGGGAGAAGAAGCTGGTGGCCCACTTCGGGAAGGGGTTCGGGCCGGACGAGCCGGCGTTCGCGGGGGTGGAGGTCCGGCGGGACGGGGACGCGGCCCCGGCGCTGGCGGCGGCCCACGCGTACCTGGACTGCCGGGTGACGCACCGGTACGACGCCGGCGACCACGTCCTCGTGGTCGGGAGGGTGGTCGGCGGGGAGGTACTGTCGGACGCCAAGCCGGCCACCCACGTCCGCCGCAGCGGGAAGCATTACTAGGTCAGGACGTGCCGCACGATGAACGCCGATCAAGAACGATTAAACCAATGAATCGGATATAATCGTTCTTGATCGGCGTTCATCGTGCGGCACGTCCGGAGTTCTTCTACATGGACGACGGGGCCATCATCAGCCCGGACACCCGCCGGGAGAACCGGCTCCCGCCGCGGCAGGCGCTCACCCGCAAGTGGCCGGTCCTCCACGAGGGGCCGGTCCCGCCGTTCGACCCCGCGACCTGGGACCTGACCGTCTTCCCCATCCCGTTCGTCGACAAGGTCAAGCGGTTCACCTGGGCCGAGTTCGCCGCCCTCCGCCGGGTCCGCGTCTTCGCCGACATGCACTGCGTCACCCGCTGGAGCAAGCTCGACAACCTGTGGGAGGGCGTCGCCACCCGCGAGCTACTGAACCACGTCACAGTGCCCCCGGCCGCCCGGTTCGTGATGGTCCACTGCGAGTACGGCCACACCACTAACCTGCCGGTCGAGGACTTCTTCGCCGACGACGCCCTGTTCGCCCTCCGCCACGACGGGGCCGACCTCCCGCCCGACCACGGCTACCCGGTCCGGTTGGTCATCCCCCGGCTGTACGCCTGGAAGAGCGCCAAGTGGGTCCGGGGGATCGAGTTCATGGAAGCGGACCGCCCCGGGTATTGGGAGTCCGGTATCTACCACATGCGGGGCGACCCGTGGGCCGAGGAGCGGTTCCGGCCCGGGGCCGAGGTGGGCGGGGAACTGTAAAGACCGGACCCCACCCCAAACACCCCCTCGCCCGCGGGGGGGATGCAAAGGGGCGGCCGGCACAGCCGGCCCTACGAGCTGGCGAACCCCGAGCGTGAGCGAGGGGGTGTTTGGGGTGCCACCCCCTCGCTCACGCTCGGGGTTCGCCGGGCAATTACCGGAACCAGTACAGCCGCAGCGAGTTGGCCACCACGGCCAGCGAGCTGACGGTCATCGCGGCCGCCGCCCAGACCGGGCTGACCAGCCCGCCGCCCAGCGGCACCAGCGCCCCGGCCGCCACCGGGACCGCCACCGCCGTGTACAGGAAGGCGATGAACAGGTTCTGGCGGATCGTCCGGACGACCCCCCGGCTCAGGTCCCGGCCGACCGCCACCGCCCGCAGGTCCGGCCGGACCAGCGTCACCCCGGCCACGGTGATCGCCGCCTCGCTCCCGCACCCCATCGCGATCCCGACGTGGGCGGCCGCCAGGGCCGGGGCGTCGTTCACCCCGTCCCCGCACATGGCCACCACCCGGCCGTCGTTCCGCAGCCGCTGGACGACCGCGTACTTCTCGGCCGGGAGGGTGTCGGCCACCACCTCCTCGATCCCGACCACCCGGGCCACGCTCCGGGCGGTGTCGGCGTGGTCCCCGGTGACGAGGACGAGCCGGAGCTTACTCGCCCACAGCCGGTCGGCCGCCGCCCGGGTGTTCGCCCGGACCTTGTCCTCCAGCACGATCAGCCCGACGCACCGGTTCCCCAGCCCGACGAACACGACCCCGTGGCCGTACAGCCGGTGGGTGTTCCCCTCGCTCACCATCAGGTCGTGGTGGACCCCGCTCTCCTGGAGGAACCCGAGCCGGCCGACCACCACCCGGCGGCCCCGGACGACCCCCCGGACCCCCTTCCCCGGGACCACCTCGACCTCGTCGGCCGGGTAGATCGGGGCCCGCCGGCGGACCGCCTCCCAGACGATCGCCAGCCCGATCGGGTGCTCCCCCCCCCGCTCGACCGAGGCCGCCAGCCCGAGCACCTCGTCGGCCTCGTGGCCGACGTTCCGCTCGACCGCGGTGAGCTTCATCCGCCCCTCGGTCAGGGTCCCGGTCTTGTCGAAGCAGACGGTGTCGACCGCCGCCAGCCGCTCGACCGCCGCCCCGTCCCGGAACAGGATGCCGGCCCGGGCCGCCCGGCCCATCCCGATCACCACCGCCGACGGGGTGGCCAGCCCGAGGGCGACCGGGCAGGACACCACCAGCACCCCGGCGGCGCAGACGGCGGCGATCGTCCCGGCCGTCTTCGGGTCGCCGAACACCGACCACAGGGCGTAGGCTCCGGCCGCGGTCAGGAGGACGACCGGGACCAGCCGGGCGGCGATCCGGTCGGCCGCCCGCTGGAGCGGGACCCGGTTCCGCTGGGCCTGCCCGACCAGGGCGGCGATGTGGGACAGGGCGGTGTCCGCCCGCACCCGCAGGGCCTCGACGGTGATCTCCCCGAGCCCGTTCTCGGTCCCGGCCAGGACCGTGTCCCCCGGCCCCTTCGTCACCCGTGACGCCTCCCCGGTCAGGAGCGACTCGTCCACCGCCGTGGTCCCGTCCAGGACCAGCCCGTCGACCGGCAGCCGCCCCCCGGGCCGGACCCGGATCACGTCCCCGGGGCGGACGGCGTCGGCCGGCCGGTCCTCCTCCGTCCCGTCCGCCCGGACCACCCGGGCGGTGTTCGGGGCCAGCCGCAGGAGCTTGCGGATGGCCGCCCCGGTCCGCGACCGGGCCCGGAGTTCGAGCACCTGCCCGAGCAGGGTGAGGATGACCACCACCGCGGTCGTCTCGAAGAACGGCTGGAGCTGGCCCCCCTCGTTCGGGGCCAGGGCGTTGACGCCGACGGCCAGCTCCGGGGCGAGACCGGCCGGGGCGTCCGGCATGTTCGGCAGCGGGTTGAACCCGATCAGGTGGTACGCCACCGCCACCAGGCTGAAGACGAACCCGGCCGCCACCCCGAGCCCGGTCAGGGTGTACAGGTTGGCCCGGAAGGTGCGGAGCGACCGCCACCCCCGGACGAGGAACGGCCACCCGCAGACGAGGACGATCGGGGTGCAGAGGACGGCCTGGGCGACCAGCAACCCGCGGGCGAACGGCTCCCGGCCGACGCCCAGCCCGTACCGGAGGCTGTCGGCCGCCCCGGCCGCGACCGCCACCAGCGGGACGCCGAGCAGGACGGCCAGCCGGAGCCGCCAGGTCATCGACCGCAGCTCGTAGTCCGGGGCGTCGACCCCGACCGGGAGGGCGGCCGGCTCCAGGGCCAGCCCGCACCGCCGGCAGTTGCCCGGCCGGTCGGCCTCCACCCCGAGGCACATCGGGCAGAGCCAGCGGTCCCCCTCGGGGACCGGCGGGGGCGGGCCGGGGACGGGGGCGTCGTCCTCGACGGGGATGACGGCCGGGATGTCGTCCTCGGCCTCGGCCACGGCGGGCTCGGCCGCCGGGGCGACGGCTTCGACCTCCTCGGCGGGGGAGTCCGGGGCGGCGACGGGTTCGGGCACGGTCGGTCCCGGGTCGGAATGCATGGGCGTCCCCCGGCGCGAGGCGCGAGTGGGGCGGAGGAGAGGAGTTCCCGGGATTGTCGGGAGAACCGGGGGCGGCCGCAAGACCCGGCGGGCGGGTTCGGCCGGGTTCGACCCCGGGCCGCCCGGCCGTATCCTGACTTCCCTCACCCCCGAGAGGGCGACGACGTGACGGCCGGCCCGGCGTTCGCCTGCCTTCCGGTCTGCACCCTGTTCATGGCGCTGGGGCTGCTCGGGGTGGTGGTCGTCCTGGCCGGGTGGCATCGGGCGGTGCCGCTGACGATGGAGGCCGACCCGGCCGAGGGTTCGGGCCGGCCGTTCCCGCTCTGGCTGTTCATCGCCGCCCCGGCCGCCGTCTTGATCCTGGCCACCCTGATCGGGCTCTTCGGCCCGGACTGGTGAGCCGGCTCTGCATCCGGGCGAGCGGGGGGCGTGAGCCCCCTGATCTGCATCGCATCAGGGGGCTGACGCCCCCCGCTCGCCAAGAAGTGCTGCCGCCAGCGACTCGTCGAACGCCGCCCGGATCGCGTCGGCGTCCAGCCACGCCGCGAGCGGGTGTTCCTGGTCCCGGACGTACCGGATCCCGCCGAACACCGCGACCTCGTCCGGCAGTTTCCGCTTCGACCCGCCCTCGGCCCACCACGTCCCGGGCGGCGGCTTCCCCCACCGCCTGTTGAGCGGACGACTTCCGTAAGCCTTGAAGTCGCCCAAGAGGTCCGACGGGTCCGGGTCGCCGGGGACGCCGACGACGAGGTGAACGTGGTTCGCCATCACGGCGGCCGCGAACAGTGCCCACCCGCGGTACCCGGCCGTCTCACGGAACTGCGGGACGAGCAAGTCCGCGTGGTCGCGGGTGAGCCAGATCGGTTCGCCCTTCAAGTTGTTCCGAGCCGACCGGCGTAGCCCCGGCGCGTCGGCGTCGTAGGGCGTGCCGGGGAGGTTGTGGCGGACTTCCGGCCCGGGGCCGTCCCGGACGTTACTCACGAACCCGCGGGCGTCCCCGGGGAGCCACGTCCCGTACGTCGCCCAGGTGAGGAGCCAGAAACGGTCCATCACCAATCCCCGTCTTGGCGAGCGGGGGGGGGGACCCCCCCCAAACCCAAAGCCACAGGGGGGGGGAGGCCCCTGCCGCCCGGGCCCCGGCCGCAGCGCCCGTGGCCGCCCCCAGCACGCCGCGCCCCGGCGCCACCATGCTGGCAGCGCCCGATGCGGTGCGCTCAGGCCAGGCCGTGCCGAGCCTGGCCGGTCAATCCACCGGCGCGGCCAGGGGAACCCCGGCCTCGCGGTAGAAGCGCAGGACGCCGGGGTGGAAGGGCAGCACGCGGTTGTGCACGGCATTGGCTGAGGTGCTCGCGGCCGCCACGGCGCCGATATCGCGCGCCGGATTGCCCACGCTGAGCACGGCGCGGGTGATGGCATAGGCCACGGCCTCCGGCAGTGCGCGGTTGGCCACGATGAAGTTCCAGGCGGCGAAGCTCTCGATCGGCGCCGTCTGGCCGGGATAGGTGCCGGGCGGCAGCGTGGTCGGCGCCAGCATGGGCAGGCGCTGGGTGACGCGCCCCACCACCTCCGCCCCCGGGCCGAAGACCACGCCGGGCGCCCGCGCCAGGGCGGCGAGGATGGACGGGATGGGCACGATGGCGCCCTGCCAGAGCGCATCCATCCGGCCGCCCAGCAGCCCCTCGCTCATCTCGGCCGGGCTGCCGCTGACGATCTCGATGCGGAGGCCCGCCGCTTCGGCCGCCGCAACCAGGAAGGTTTCGGCCGGGCCGCGCGCCGGGCCGGCGCCGACGCGCTTGCCGTTGAGCTGGCTGAACTGCGTCAGGCCGCTCGTGGTCAGCGCGGCGATCTGGAAGCTGGTCTCGTACATGGGCCAGAGAGCGCGGACGTTGACATGCTTGCGCCCGCCCGCCGCCGGCGTGCCCTGCACCGCATCCCAGGCCGAGCCCAGGAACGCCGTGCCCAGGGCGTTCGGATTGTCCTCGACGGCCGTGAGATTTTGCAGCGAGCCGGTGCTGGCCTCCACCGTGGCCGTGACACCGTTGCGCCCCAGCAGGGCCGCGATGGCCTGGCCATAGGTGACGAAGGGGCTGCCCTGCCCGGCCGTATGGATGGCCAAAGACGCGGCCTGGGCCGAAACCCCGCCCGCGAGACCGAAGACGGCAGGGGAGGCCAGCAGGGAACGGCGCATCATCTTGGTTGATCCTTCGTGGTTTCAGCGCGATGAGAGGACATTCCACGACGGACGCCAAGGACAAGATGCCCCAGATCGCCGCCGCCCGACTCTGGTTCGAAGGCAACAGCTTCGCCCCCGAGCCCACGCCGCTCGCCGCCTTCCAGGGGCGCGAATGGCTTTCGGGGCCTGAGGCGCTCTCGCGCTATGCCGGCACGGCCACGGAACTCGGCGCCCTGGCCGCTTTCGCGGCGGAGCGGCCGGACTGGCAATTGGCCATGCTGCGCTGCGCCGCCGCCCAGCCCGGCGGGCCGATGAGCGACCTGGCCTTCGACGCCTGGATGAGCGAGGTGGAGGAAGGGCTGTCGCGCAGCCGCTGGGATGGCGTCTATCTCTCGCTGCACGGCGCCTGCGTGACCGAGAGCGACCCCGAGGCGGACCTCACCATCCTGCGGCGGGTGCGGGCCATCATCGGGCCGCGGACAAAGCTGGTCGCCAGCTTCGATTTCCACGGCAATGTCTCGCCGCAGTTGATCGGGCTGCTGGACGGCGCCTCGGTCTATCGGACCTATCCGCATGTGGACATGGCTCAGACGGCGCAGCGCGCGCTGCGCCTGCTGGAGCGCGCCATGAGGGGCGAGGCCAATCACGGCTCGCTGATGAAGCTGCCCGCCGTGCTGCACAGCTTTCACATGCGCGACGCCGAAGGCCCCATGGCCGAGGTCTGGGCCGAGGCCCTGGCGGCGGAACGCGGGCCCATCCTGGATGCCTCGCTCTTCGGCGGCTTCGCCTGGGGGGACAGCCCGCATGCCGGCCCCTCCGCCATGGTCTGGGCGACCGAGCATGCCTCGGCGCGGGCGCTGGCGCGGCAGCTCATCGGCAGCATCGAGGCGCGGCGCGAGCGCTTCGCCGTCACCCTCCCTTCCCCCGCGGAGGCCCTGGCCACGGCGCTGGCCGCACCCCCCGGCATGGTCGCGTTGCTCGACCCCGCGGACAACCCGCTTTCCGGAGGCGTCGCCGATACGCCCGGGCTGCTGCGCCTGCTGCTGGAGGCGCCGCCCGAGGTGGAGACGCTGTTCTGCTTCCTGCATGATCCCGAAGGGGTTGCCGCCGCCCGCATCGCCGGGGTGGGCGGCGCCTTCACGCGCGCCCTGGGCGGCCGCACCACCCCGCAATTCGGCCCGCCCGTGCCCTTCGCGGGCGTGGTGGAGGCGCTGGCCCATGGCCGCTTCCTCAACACCGGCCCGATGGAGCATGGCGCGCCGGTGGATCTCGGCCCGACAGCGCTGCTGCGCGCCGGCAAGCTGCGGGTGGTGCTGACCAGCCGGAAGGAGGCGGCGGTGGACCCGGCCTTCTTCGCGCTGCATGGCATCGACCTCGGCGCCGTGCGGCTGCTGGTGAACAAGGCGAAGAACCATTTCCGCGCGGCCTTCGCCAGCCGATGCAGCGCGATTGTGGAATGCGATGTGCCGGGACCGGCGGCGCTGGACCTGGCGGGCCTGCCGTTCAAGCATGTGCCCCTGGGGTGGCGGCGGTGAGGGGTTGAGGGGCGTTGCCCCTCGCAACCTA